>CAYGNB010000321.1:1894-3942 GCA_964351135.1 uncultured Rhodobacterales bacterium
CCCAGATCGGCGAACACGACCAGCGAATCCAGCAGGTGATAGCCATCGTCGCGGCGGCCGGTGACATGCAGGGTCAGGTTGATCTTGGCCGGTGCGAATTCGGAATGTTGTTCAGAGATCGGCGCGCCGGCGTCAGTCGGTGCCATTGGCCACCTTCAGCGGCTCGGCTCCTTCCTCGGCCAGAACCGCATCCAGTCCGACAGCGAGCTTGCTGCGGATGCGGTCCGGGTCGGCCTCGCTATCGGTATCGTCGGGGTTGATAAAGGACAGGGCGCGTTTCCATTGGAATTCGGCTTCGCGCTTGCGGCCCACCGCCCAATAGACATCGCCCAGATGATCGTTCACGACCGCATCCACCGGCATCAGCGATACGGCGGTTTCCATGTGGCCCACCGCCTCTTCGTACCGGCCCAGCCGGTAGAGTACCCAGCCCAGGCTGTCGACGATATACCCGCTGTCGGGCCGTGCGGTGACCGCGCGTTCAATCATCTCGAGCGCTTCGTCGAGCTTGATCTTCTTTTCCACCAGCGAATAGCCGAGATAGTTCAGCACCTGCGGCTGGTCCGGGTTCAGTTCCAGCGCGGTGCGGAAATCCGATTCCGCCTGTTCCCAGTTCTTTTCGCGCTCGTTGCAGATGCCGCGGGCATAGAGCAGGAACCACATCGACGGGTCGTCCGCATCGGTCAGGTCCACCGCCCGGTCATAGGCCCGCGCGGCCTCGCCGTATTTTTCCTGTTGCCGCAGCAGGTCACCGAGCGACGAATGCACGATTGCCAATTCGGGATGCTCGCGCGCCAGCTTTTCCAGAACCTCGATCGCGGCGTCTGTCTTGTCGGCGCGGCGCAGTGCGTCGGCGCGACCCAGTTCGGCGGCGTAGTAGTCCGGGCTGTCGGCCGGGATCTGCTTGTAGGTCTCGACAGCCAGATCGTACTGGCCCAGCCCGTCCAGCAACTCGGCGCTGAGCAACAGTGCGTCGATGTGATCGGGGCGCAGGAACGATGCGACCCGGGTATAGACCAGCACGTAATCGGGCGACGCTTCGCGGCGCAACGCCTGACCGATGGCAAAGAAGATCTCGGCCATGCCGTCGCGGACATCGCGGACCTGGGTAAAGGGCAGTGCCTCGCCCGCCTGCAGCCGGGCCACGATATCGGCCAGCGCCGGGTCCGCCGTGCTCGCGAATACGCGGTCCAGCATCGCCAGCGCGTCACCGTCGCGTTCCAGCTGCGACAGGATTTCGGCGCGCGCGATGGCGGCGCGTCCGCTGACCATCATGCCGTCCTCGTCGGCGGCAAAGATCGCCTCGGCCCCTTCGAAATCGCCGACCGAGGCCAGCGCCAGCGCCTTGTGGTAGAGCGCGAAGTTGCGCAGGCCCTCGTCCTCGGCCACCTTGTCGAACTGGTCCAGCGCCTGAGCCACCGATCCGGCACCCAGATGCGCCCATGCGGTGACCAGCCCGTCGACCAGCGGGCCGACTCCCACCGTTTCCGGATCGCGGGCCAGAATCGCCTCGTATTCGCCCCGGGATGCGAGCTCGGCCACCACGGCCATATGCGCGGGCTGGCTCTGCAGCCCCAGCTCCTCCATGCGCTGCGCAATCGGCACCGCCTTGTTCACGTCGCCAAGCGCCAGCCGGGATACCACGACGTTTTCCATCAGCGACGGGTTGTCGCGGTCGTAGGACAGCGCGCGCGCATAATACCGGTCGCCATTGGCGAAGTCGCTGGCGAAGGCCGCATGCCGTCCGGCCAGATAGGCGCCCGAGCCCGACTGCGCCAGCAACGGGGCGGGCAGGGCCAGCGAAAGCGTCAGCAGCGCGGCGGCGGAGGTCTGGAAGAGGGTATGGGGCAAAACCGGCCTCGTGACTTGCATCGGGTGCAAGCTAGGCGTTCCATGCCCCGCGCGCAATGGCGGGGCCGTCCCGGCGCCGCCATTGCAGGGGTTTTTCGATCACATGTTGGGGTAATTCGGCCCGTCGCCGCCCTGCGGGGTGACCCAGTTGATGTTCTGGCTGGGGTCCTTGATGTCGCAGGTCTTGCAGTGCACGC
>CAYGNB010000322.1:0-3907 GCA_964351135.1 uncultured Rhodobacterales bacterium
TCTGTTTCAGCGAATTCAGCAGGTTCACATGGCCGTGGCCGCCGCGCCGCCAGCAATGGAACCGCCGGCCGGATACCTCCATATGGCCGGGGCACCAGACCGTTTCCTCGGGACCGACGAGCCCCTCTTCCAGCGCTGCCATCGCGGTGATCATCTTGAAGGTCGAACCCGGCGGATAGGTGCCCTGTACCGATTTGTTGGCCAGCGGGCGGTATTTGTCCTCGGTGAGCGCCTTGTAATCGGCCACCGTGATGCCACGCACGAACAGGTTGGGATCGAAGCTGGGCGCCGAGGCGATGGCGCGCAGGTCGCCATCGGCGCAGTCGATCACCACCGCCGCCGCGCTTTCACCTGCCAGCCGCGCCTGTACATAGGCCTGCAACTGCGCGTCCACGGTCAGTTGCAGGTCGGCGCCCGGCTGGCCTTCGCGGCGGTCGAGTTCGCGCATCACCCGGCCGGTGGCATTGACCTCGACCCGCTTGGCACCGGCCTTGCCGCGCAGCACGTCTTCGCGCTTGGCCTCGAGCCCGACCTTGCCGATCTGGAACCGGGGGATGCGCAGCACCGGCTCGGGATCGTCGATCTTGCTCAGGTCGTAATCGCTGACGGGGCCGACATATCCGACAACATGCGCGAAATCCGCATTGCGGGGATATTCCCGCGTCAGGCCGACCTCTGGCGTGACACCGGGCAGGGCGGGGGCGTTCACGGCAACGCGGCTTACCGCCTCCCAACTGACCTGATCGGCCAGCGTCACGGGCAGAAACGGGGGCGACCGCTTCATTTCGGTCATTGCGCGGTTCAGGTCTTCCTGATCCAGCTCGACCAGTTGCGACAGCCGGGTGATGACCGCGTCCACGTCGCCGGCATCCTCGGGCACGATGATGATGCGGTAGCTGGGCGAATTGCGCGCGATCACCCGGCCTTCGCGGTCGAACAGTTTGCCCCGCGCCGGGGCGATCAGGCGGATGTTGATCCGGTTTTCCTCGGCCAGCAGGCGGAACTGGTCCGCCTCTTCGACCTGAAGCTGGTGCATCCGCAATGCCAGCGCACCGGCAAAGCCGCCCATCAGCCCGCCGACCAGCAACGTGCGGCGGCTCATGCGCCGGTGAACCTGTTCCAGTTCCTGAGGATTGCGTTTCATGCTCTCAGCCCCACCTGTTCACCCGAACCTGGTGCCGGACGCCGGACGCCCAGCAATGCCTGCGATGCCGCCACCACCAGCGGATAGGCCAGGATGGTAAAGCCCGCGCGGCTCAGCACCAGCGACAGCGGCGCCTGAACCGTCAGCGACAGGCTCATGACCACGCGGGTCAGGACCGGGATCGCCAGCATCACCAGCGCCACCACCAGCCATTCGAACAGGAACCCGGAATCACGCATCCCCGGCCCCCGTGCGCGCAGGAATTCGGCCCCCAGCAGCACCGCCAGCGCCGTCAGCCCCGGCGGCCGTTGCAGCAGCAGGTCGGCCAGCAGCATCGCGGCGGCGATGGACAGCGGCGGCACGTAATCGGGGCGGCGCAATACCCAGGCAAAGGTCAGCGCCTCGAACAGGTCGGGCGGGGCGATGCGTCGTGGCACGGTGTCCAGCGGCAGCAGGTGAAAGAACAGGATCACCAGCACGAGGCCGAAATAGGCGGCCCGCATCAGCCAGAGCCGTGTCAGCGGTGCGGTGTTATCCATCGCCGCCGCCTTCGCCGGGTTTATCGCGTTCCGCCTGTACGGCGGTGTGCGGTGCGACGATGCCGCCGGGGTCCGCGACGCTTTCATGGCCGTGGTGGCGCAGCACGCGCAGGTATTCCAGCCGCTCGAAATCCGCGGCCAGCCGCACGCGCAGCCGCCCCGACGGGTCGGCGGCGACCGACCCGATCAGCAGGCCGGCGGGAAAGACCCCGCCATCGCCCGAGCTGATCACCCGGTCGCCGGGGCGCACCAGATCGAGATTTTCCAGGAAATCGACAACCGGCGTGGCCGAGTTGTCGCCGATGATCATCGCCGTCTGTCCCGAGGGGCGGATCTGGGCGGGCACCGCGCTGACCGGGTCGGTCAGCAGGATCACGCGCGACGTGGTCTTGCCCACGCCCGAAATCCGGCCCACCAGGCCGATCCCGTCCATCGCCGCCCAGCCGTCCACGATCCCGTCGCGCGCGCCCACGTTCAGCAGCACCGATTGCCGGAAGGGCGACCCGCTGTCCGCCATTACTACGCCGGTCACGTAGGTCAGCTGCGGATCCAGCCGCACGTTGTTGAGATCCAGAAGGCGGGCGTTTTCCTGTTCCAGCTGCAGTGCCGCCTCGCGCCAGGCCCGCATCCGGCGCAGTTCGCTGCGCAGGTTGGCATTCTGCTCGACCAGCCGCTGATAGCTCTGGAAATCCCGCACGAGGTTGACCGCGCCGGTGACCGGGCGCATGGCCCAGTCCAGGCTGGGCACGACCCGGTCCGTGACCTGGGCGCGGAACCGCTCGACCCGGGGGCTGTCGATACGCCAGACGATGAACACGGCCAGCAGGAACAGGCACAACAACGTGACCAGCAGCCGTCGCAGCGGGCCGGCGAAATCGTCGCTTTGTGATCGGTCCTTGGCCAACGGGTTTCCCTTGGCTGCGCCGCTGTTGCGCGCGGCCCTGTCACCGCAGGGTGCGCGTCCTAGCTGTCGTAGTCAATTGCGTGGCGCAGCTGCTTTTCGTACTCCAGCGCCTTGCCGGTGCCCAGTGCAACACAGGTCAGGCTTTCGTCGGCGATCGACACCGCCAGCCCGGTCCGTTCGCGCAGGGCGAGATCGAGATCGCCCAGCAGCGCCCCGCCGCCGGTCAGCATCACGCCGCGGTCGACGATGTCGGCGGCCAGATCCGGCGGGGTGGCTTCGAGGGCGGTCATCACCGCCTCGCAGATCTGCTGCACCGGTTCGGCCAGCGCCTCGGCCACCTGGGCCTGCGAGATTTCGATTTCCTTGGGCACGCCGTTCAGCAGGTCGCGGCCCCGGATATGCATCGACGCGCCGCGCCCGTCATCGGGCATCCGTGCGGTCCCGATCGAGGTCTTGATTCGCTCTGCGGTGGCTTCGCCGACCAGCAGGTTTTCCTTGCGGCGCAGAAAGTTGATGATGCTTTCATCCATCCGGTCGCCGCCGACGCGGACCGACTGGGCATAGACGATGTCACCCAGGCTCAGCACCGCGACCTCGGTGGTGCCGCCGCCGATATCGACCACCATGTTGCCGGTCGGGTCGGTGATCGGCATGCCCGCGCCGATGGCCGCCGCGATCGGTTCCGCGATCAGCCCGGCGCGGCGCGCGCCCGCCGACAGCACCGATTGCCGGATCGCGCGCTTTTCGACCGGTGTGGCGCCGTGCGGGACGCAGACGATGATCTTTGGCTTGGAAAAGGTGGTGCGCTTGTGAACCTTGCGGATGAAGTGCTTGATCATCTCTTCGGCCACGTCGAAATCCGCGATCACACCCTGACGCATGGGCCGGATCGCCTCGATGCTGCCTGGTGTGCGGCCCAGCATCAGCTTGGCGTCCTCGCCCACGGCCAGCACCTTCTTGACCCCGTCCTTGACGTGGTAGGCCACCACCGATGGCTCCGACAGGATCACCCCGCGGCCCTTGACATAGACCAGCGTGTTCGCGGTCCCGAGGTCGATCGCCATGTCGGAGGAGAAAAGACCGGGAATATTGTTGAAGATCGACATATGGGCTTGTTGTCCTGTCGTCGGAATTATTTCCTTGGCCGCTGAGTCGAACACACAGCAACCGATGCATATATAGAGGTCGTCCTCGACGGGCGAAAGTGCCTCTTTGGGGATGCATCGGCGTCAAATTGCCGTGGCTGTATCCGACAAGGCGGATCGATGGTGCTGCTGGGGAGGATTGAACTCCCGACCTCACCCTTACCAAGGGTGCGCT
>CAYGNB010000323.1:0-3878 GCA_964351135.1 uncultured Rhodobacterales bacterium
TGTCAGCCGTCGCGGGCCATATCCATGAAGGCACGTATCAGGCGGACGTCGCGGCGTTGGCTGAGGTGGATCAGCGTCTCCGCCATCTCCAGCCCGTTCCCCGTCAACCGGATCTGTTGCAGCCGCGGATCGTGGCCGAATTCGGCCCGTGACACGACACCTATGCCAGCTCCGGCAGCCACCAGTTCGCGCACGGTTTCGCGCCCCTCGGCCTCGATCGACGGCGTCAGCGTGATCCCGTCCGCCGCCGCCGCATCCAGCAGTTTCTGACGGGTCTTCGATCCTTCCTCCCGCAGGATCAGCGGCAGTTTCGACAGTTCCGCCAATGTCAGGTGATCGGGCGGTTGGGGCAGGAAGTCCTTTGCCGCAAAGGCCACGATGTCCGAGCGGCCCATGTCCAACGCCACGAATTCGCGGCCCGGCACACGGATGCCGATCACCCCGATCTCTGCATCATAGCGGCGCAGGGCGTTCAGAACCTCGGCGGTGTTGCCGGTGCGCAGGTTCAGTTTGACCCGTGGATAACGATCGCGGAACCGGCCCAGCAGCGTGCCCAGGTGATGCGCCGAATCCGCCATGATCCGCAGCGTGCCGTCCATCGCGCCCCGGCGTTCAGCGAGCAGTTCGACGATTTCCGATTCGATTTCGAACAGCCGGCGGGTGAGCAGAAACAGCGCTTCGCCGGCCGGCGTCAGCGACACCCGTTTGCGTTCGCGCGAAAACAGCAGCGTGTCATGGGCCTGCTCCAGTTTGCGCACTTGTTCGGAGATGGCGGGTTGGGTCAGGTTCAGCGCCTCGGCCGCGCGGGAAAATCCGCCATGCAGGGCGACATTGTGAAAGGCGCGAAGCTGGCTGTATTGCATGAATTCAGGTGGATAGGGTGCGCTTATGGGTGGATCGTTTATTACAATTTCACATATGTTACCGGCAACTGCAATGCTTGGTTCAAATCCATCGCTCACGGAACAACTCCATGACACACTGCGCCAAGATCATGCCTCCCGCGCAAGGTGAACCCTGGTTGCTGACACCCGGCCCGCTAACGACCTCGCTTGCGGTCAAGCAGGCGATGCTGCGCGACTGGGGCAGCTGGGACAGCGATTTCCGCGCCATGACCGCCGACTTGCGCGCCCGCCTGCTATCTATGCTGGGTGAGGGCGGCAAAGACTACGACTGTGTGCCGATCCAGGGGTCGGGGACGTTTGCGGTCGAGGCGATGCTGGGCAGTCTGGTGCCGCGCGACGGCAAGGCGCTTGTGCTGGCCAATGGAGCTTATGGCCAGCGGACGGTGCGAACGCTCGACTACCTCGGGCGGGCGCATCGGGTGCTCGACAAGGGCGATTACCTGCCTCCGCGCGGGTCCGAGGTCGCGGCGATCCTGGCCGAGGACCCAGAGATCACCCATGTGGTCGCGATTCATTGCGAAACCAGTTCGGGCATTCTGAACCCGATCGAGGAAATTGCAGAGGTGGTCGACGCTGCCGGGCGTCGGCTGCTGATCGACTCCATGTCGGCCTTCGGTGCGCTGCCGGTCGAGCCCGCGGATATTCGGTTCGACGCGCTGGTGTCATCGGCCAACAAGTGCATCGAGGGCGTGCCGGGGTTCGGTTTCGTGTTGGCGCGGCGCGATGTGCTCGACGGTGCCAGGGGTAATTCCCACTCGCTCAGCCTCGATCTGCACGATCAGTGGGCGCATATGGAAAAGACCGGTCAGTGGCGGTTTACCCCGCCCACCCACACGGTAGCGGCCTTTCTCGAGGCCCTGCGCGCCCATGACGCCGAGGGTGGCGTGGCGGGTCGTGGTGCGCGGTATGCCGGTAATCGCGACGTGCTGGTGGCGGGGATGCGGCAGCTGGGGTTTGAAACCCTGCTGGACGATCGCTGGCTGTCGCCGATCATCGTTACCTTCTTTTGCCCCGATGACCCCGCATTTGCCTTTGATCGGTTCTATGACCTGATGAAGGCACGGGGGTTCATCATCTATCCGGGCAAGCTGACGGTGGTGGACAGTTTCCGCATCGGCTGTATCGGGCAGATGGACGAGAGCGTCATGAAGCAGGTGATCGCCGCCGCCGGAGCCGCGCTGCGGGATATGGGCGTGGCCGATGCACGGCCGCCTGCGGCAGCGCTGATCGAGCGCGCGCGGCTGGCCGCCTGAGCCGGTGACGCGCAACCTGACCCATACAGAGGGTGAATCGAACCGATCCGCCGCCCGGTCCGACTGGTCCGCGCGTGCCACGGGCGCCGCGTCGGCCCCGTTGCTGGACCGGGACGCGGCCGTTTTTCTGCACCAGAGCCTGTCGAGCCCCTGCGTGGCGACCATCGCCAGGGCCGAGGGCATCTGGATCGAGGATCTCGACGGTCGCCGTTACATGGATTTCCACGGCAACTCGGTGCACCATATCGGCTATGGCCATCCGCGGCTGGTCGCTGCGATCAAGGCACAGCTCGACGATCTGCCCTTTGCGCCGCGCCGGTTCACAAACGAACCCGCCGTCGCGCTGGCCGAGCGGCTGGTCGCCGCTGCGCCCGGCGATCTGGGCAAGCTGTTGTTCACCACCGGCGGATCGGACGCCAACGAGGTGGCGCTCAGGATCGCGCGCGCGGCGACGGGGCGTTTCAAGACGCTGAGTTTCTGGGATGCCTTTCACGGCGCCGGGTTCGGCGCGGCGTCGGTCGGGGGCGAGGCGACATTTCGGTCACACATCGCCGGGCCGCTGCTGCCCGGTACCGAACATGTGGCGCCGTTTCATCCCACCCGCTGCCCCTATGGCCACGACACGATCGAGGCCAGCGCGGCAGCCTGCGCGCGGATGGTCGACTATGTGCTCGAACGCGAAGGCGATATCGCGGCGGTGATCGCCGAACCCATGCGCGCGGTGCCGATCGTGCCGCCGCCGGGGTTCTGGGCTTCGGTGCGGGCCGCCTGCAACCGTCATGGGGCGTTGTTGATCTTTGACGAGATCCCGACCGGTCTGGGCAAGACGGGCCGCATGTTCGCCTTTGAGCATGACGAGGTTGTGCCGGACATCGTGACCCTGGGCAAGGCGCTGGGTGGGGGCATCCTACCCATCGCCGCCTGCATTGCCCGGCGCGATCTGGACGTGTGCGGCGATTTCGCAATCGGCCACTATACCCACGAAAAGAACCCGGTGACCGCCCGGGCCGCGCTGACGACGCTCGAAATCATCGAGGAGGAGGGGCTGGTCGCCCGTGCCGCCGAGCTGGGCAATCACGCGCTGAACAGGCTGCGCGAGGATCTCACCGATTGTCCCATCGTCGCGGATATCCGGGGCAGGGGGCTGATGTTCGGGATCGAGATCGTCACCGGCCGCGATGACAATACGCCGGGTAATGCGCTGGCGGAACAGATCTATTATGCCTGTCTGGATGCGGGGCTGAGTTTCAAGATCAGCGCCGGCAACGTGCTGACGCTGTCGCCGCCCCTGACCATCCCGCGTGACGATCTGGACGCCGCGCTGGGGATTGTGACCACGGCCATCCGGACCGCTGCATGAGCCTTTCCATCGCTGCCATCGTGCTGGTCGCGGCGCTGCTGCACGCGACCTGGAACGCGGTGGTCAAGGGGGCGGGCGACAAGGCCGTGGTGCTGGGGCTGATCGCGCTGGGGCACGTGGTGCCGGGCATCGCCGTGGTGGCGCTGGTGCCGCCGCCCGACCCGGTGGCGATCCCCTATATCATCGCGTCGACCGTGATCCACTGGGGGTACTATTTCCTGCTCAACATGGCCTATCGGCTGGGCGATCTGTCGGTGATGTACCCGGTCGCGCGCGGGCTGGCGCCGGTGCTGATCGCGGTGGGGGCGCAGGTCTGGGCGGATGAGACGCTGCCGCCGCTGGCCTGGGCCGGTGTGCTGT
>CAYGNB010000324.1:0-3876 GCA_964351135.1 uncultured Rhodobacterales bacterium
TTGCGTCCGCCCTTCTTCAGGGCGAGGATATAGACTGCTTTCAGATGGACGTAAATATGAGCATTCTCGAAGGCGGGATCGGTATTTTCCCGCGCCGGATGATGGTGCGCACGCAGGATTACGACCGCGCCGCGCGGGTCATGCGGGACAACGGGATCGCGCTGGGCGCACATTTATGACCGACGGGGTCGAACTGACGCGCAACGCGTTTCTCGGTGGCCGGTTTCATCTCTGGCAGCCCCGCCGTGGCTATCGTGCCGGGGTCGATCCGTTGCTGCTGGCGGCCAGCGTACCGGCGCGGGCGGGGCAGTCGGTGCTCGATCTGGGGTGCGGGGCGGGCGCGGCCAGTTTCGCTCTCGCCGCGCGGGTGCCGGGGCTGGGCCTGACCGGCGTCGAGCTTCAGCCCTTTTACGCTGAACTGGCACGCCGCAATGCTGCGGAAAACGATGTTGAACTGGAGGTGATCGAGGCCGATCTGGGCGTTCTGCCCCCGGAACTGCGGCAGATTCGTTTCGATCATGTCATTGCCAACCCGCCCTATTTTGCCCCCGGTGCTCATAGCCCCGCGCGCGACACCGGCCGCCGGGTCGCGCTGGGCGGGGAAACGCCGCTTGGCGACTGGATCGCCGTGGCCGCCCGCCGGCTGGCGCCGCGTGGCCTGCTGCATATGATTCAGCGTACCGAACGGCTGCCCGAGATACTGGCGGGCTGTACCGGGCGGCTGGGATCTGTCGAGCTTCTGCCGCTTTGCGCGCGTCAGGGTGACGCACCCGGTCTGGTGATTCTGCGCGCGCGCAAGGACGGCCGGGCGCTGTTCCGGATGCACGCGGCGGTGGCGATGCATGACGAAGATACCGCGTTGCCGCACGGCAAGAACTATACCGCGCGGATCGCCGCCGTTCTGCGCGATGGCGCGTCAATCGGCTGGCCCGAATAATCCGCGCATTTCGTGGCGTGACAGGCGGTCGTGGATATGCTCATATCGTTCGGCAACTTGTTCAGAGGAGGATTCCATGAGCGTCGGCTCGCATCTGGAGGAACTGAAAAGGAAGCATCAGGCACTGAGTGTCAAAGTAGAAGAAGCCCAGCGGGCACCCGGTATCGACGGGTTGCAGTTGGCGGATCTCAAGAAGCAGAAGCTGAAACTCAAGGAAGAAATCGAACGATTGTCTTCCTAGGCGTTGCGCAGGCTGGCGCGCGCTGCAACCAGCGCGCCGGCCGTGATCAGAGCCGCGGCAGCGCCCAGCGCCCATGACGGCGCGGCGATCCCCGCGATGACGAGAATGAGAGTGGACAAGAGCGGCGCGGCGTAGGACGCAGTGCCGAGAAGCTGGATGTCGCCGCGCTTGACCCCGATGTCCCAGACGTAAAAGGCCAGTCCGACGGGGCCGAGGCCAAGCGCCAGCGTTGCGCCCCAGCTGATGGCGTCCCGTGGCCAGGCGGTGGGCTCCAGCCACAGGTGCAGCAGCGCCGACAGCGCCGCCGATGCCAGGCAGAACACCGCCACCGAGGCCGTGGGCACCTTGCCCAGCCGCCGTGACAGCACCGAATAGCCCGACCAGGTCAGCGCGCATAGCAGCGCCATGCCGTATCCCGGCAGATAGGCGGTGTTGAACCCCAACCCGCCCGCACCGCTCAGGATCAGTGCTGCGCCGGCAAAGCCCAGCAGCGCGCCCGCGAGATGGCCGCGCCGCAGCGATTCGCCGGGCAGCAGGCCGGAAAACAGCACGATCAGCAGCGGCCAGAGATAGGCGATCAGCCCCGCCTGCGCCGGCGGCGCCAGCCGCAGCGCCGAGAAATAGAGCGCGTGATAGCCGAACAGCCCTGCGGCGCCAAAGACGTAGACCCCGATCGGCACCTGCCGAAGCTTGTCCAGATCGCCGCTGGCAGTGACCCAGATCAGCCCAAGCCCGCCACCGATGCCGAAACAGATCGCGTTCAGCAGCAGCGGCGGGGTCGGCGCGCTGCCCACTGTCAGCAGCGCCAGCAGCGCCCAGAGCAGGATCGCGATAAAGCCGGTAAACGTGGCGCTGCGGCGGGTCATGGCAGGTCTTCCATCTCGATAAAGGTGAACTGTTCGTCCAGCGACGGCATGGCGGCCACCTGTGCCTCGATCCAACTGATGAATGCGGCGACCTGCGGACGGCTCTCGTCGCCCTTGGGGCAGAGCAGGCGATACCGGTGCGGCAGGCGAATCGCGAGCGGATAGGGCGCGACGAGCGCGCCGCGCGCAAGGTCGCCCTGCGCGACGGACCAACGCCCCAGAACCGCGCCGGCCCCGGCGATGGCGGCGTCGACCGCGTGGTCTGCATGGGAGAATCGGGCACCCTGACGGCTGGCGCTGCCGAGCCCGGCGGCGGCGAAGTAATGCGCCCAGTCGAGCCGCTCCGGCGAGAACGGAAAGATCTCCTGGTGGATGAGTGGCGCGTCGGCGAGGCCGTCGAGTGTCGGGTACATCTCGGCCAGCGCCGGGGACATCATCGGGGCAATCCATTCGCGGATCAGGTCGCGGCTGAACAGCTCCGGCTCCGCTGTTTCGCCAAAGCGGATGGCAATGTCGATTTCGTCGCTTTCGAAGCTCATCAGCCGCAGCCCGGCGGAGAATCGCAATTCGATGTTCGGGTGTGCCCGTGCGAAATCGGGCAGGCGTGGGGCGAGCCATTTGGCGGTAAAGGCAGGCCCTGCGGTCACCGTCAGGCGCGATGGGTCAGAGGCGCGCCGCGCTGCCGCCCATCCGCGCGAAAGCGCCTCGAAGCCGCTTTGCGCGCCGGGTACCAGCGCCCGGCCGGCCTCGGTCAGTTCCACCGCGCGGCCAAGGCGGCGAAAGACCGGCGTGCCCAGATGCTCTTCCAGCGACTTGATCTGAAGCGAAAGCGCCTGCGGGGTTACATGCAGTTCCTCGGCCGCGCGGGCAAAGGACATATGTCGTGCGGCAGCCTCGAAGGCACGAAGGGCAGTCAGCGGAGGGAGGTGATCTGACATAGGTAAGTAAAACTTGTTGATATGGCCAAAACTACTCGTTTGTTGCGTTTAATTTAAAGAGCCATATTCGGATTAATTCAGAATTTCTTGTGGAAAGGGCGCAAGGATGATCCATATTTCCTCGTCACCGGCAATGCGTGCGGCAGAGGCGCGGGCACGGAGCCAGCGATCATTGGCCTTTGGGGCGCTGTTGCGGAAAATCCTTGCGCCGCTCGCACAAAGCGAAAGGGCCGGAGATTGCTCTCCGGCCCCGCAATGTTGATCCGGCTGTGGTTCAGACGAAGAACTGCGCGCCGTTGGCCGAGATGGTCGACCCGTTGATAAAGCCCGCATCGTCAGAGGCCAGGAACACCACGCAGCGCGCGATTTCCTCGGGTTCGCCAAGACGGCCGGCCGGGATCTGGCCGATGATCGCCTCGCGTACCTTTTCCGGCACGGCCATCACCATGTCGGTGGCGATATAGCCGGGGCAGATCGCGTTGGCGGTGATGCCGGCGCGGGCGCCTTCCTGTGCCAGCGATTTCACGATGCCCAGATCGCCGGCCTTGGTGGCGGCATAGTTGACCTGTGCGAACTGACCCTTCTGACCGTTGATCGAGCTGATCACGATCACCCGGCCGAATTTGCGTTCGCGCATGCCCGGCCAGATCGGATGAACGGTGTTGAAAACGCCGGTCAGGTTGGTGTCGATCACCTCTTGCCATTGCTCCGGGGTCATCTTGTGGAACGGAGCGTCACGCGTGATGCCGGCATTGGCGACAACCACGTCGACGGGGCCGAGATCTGCTTCGACCTGGGCGATGCCCGCCTTGCTTGCCTCGTAATCGGCCGCGTTCCACTTGTAGGTCTTGATGCCGGTTTCCTCGGTGAACTTGGCGGCGGCTTCGTCATTGC
>CAYGNB010000325.1:0-1722 GCA_964351135.1 uncultured Rhodobacterales bacterium
GCCGTGCATCTGGGCTGGGACGGCGCGATCCGTGTCAATGGCGCGCTGTGCGGCGGTTTCCGGGTTGCGGCATCGACCTGTGATCCGCAGGCCGAGCCCGACTGGCTGGTGATCGGTCTCGATCTGCCGCTGATCCGCACCGCCGATGCACCGGGCGACACACCCGACGTGACGGCGCTCTACGACGAAGGCTGCGCCGATGTGGGGGCAGTGCAGTTGCTCGAAGCCTGGGCACGGCATACGCTGATCTGGATCAATCGCTGGAGCGATGACGGCAATGCGCCGCTGCACAAGGAATGGCTGGGGCTGCTGCACGGCGTCGGCGAACCGGTGACGCGCGCGGGCTGTTCCGGCCGGTTCCTGGGCACCGACGACCGGTTCGGCATGCTGATCCGCGATGCGGAAACCACCCATCTGGTGCCGCTGACCGATGTGCTGGAGCCCGTGCAATGAGAACCAAGCAATGAAACTGGCCCGCGCGATCCATTTCGACGACAGCGACACCCGGATCTTTCATTCGCCCGCCCGGACCGGCGAATGGTGCATCTCGGGCGGGTTCGAATTCTCCGACTGGACCGAGGCCGATCTCGTCGGCAAGGCGCGACAGGCCTTTGCCAACGGCTGGCTGGGGTTGGACACTTTCGGCCGGGTCACCTTTGTCGCTGTGACCACTATCGAGCAGACCGAACTCGACGCGCTGACGGTGGCCCTGGCAGAGCATTTCACCGTCCTCTACGGCGCGCCCTCCATCGACGCCGCGCTGCCGGTGGCACGTGACGAGCTTGCCCATATGACCGATCTCTGTGCCGATCATGCGCCCAACACGCTGCTGACCGTGGCGCGCGATTTGACCGAGGCAGGGGTGCGTGAAAGCTATCGCGTGATCGAGGCGCCCGAGGCGGATATCGCCCAGTTCGCCGTCCACGCCGACCCCGAAGAGTAGTCTGCCGTACCAATCGGGCCCGCCGGACTTTGCTGCGGCGCGTCCCTCTTCATCTTGCCAGTTAAACTCCGGGGAGCGCGAGGGGCTGGCCCCTCGCTCCTGCAGTCAGCCAGTTGCCGATGGCCGGGATGATTAGGTCCGGGCTTTGCCCAGCCGCGCCTTCCGTCCGCCGCGCCGTTGTGCCAGCCGGGGCGCACGTGCCGGCAGTTCGGCCATGATCGCGCGGCGTTCTTCCGGTGTCATCTGCGACCAGCGGGTGATTTCCTCGATACTGCGATAGCAGCCGGTACAGATGCGTTCGGCGGGATGGATCACGCAGACCTGCACACAGGGGCTTTCCAGCTCATCGCGCTTCCAGACCTTGCTGCGTTCGTTCATCCCCGACCTCCCAGATGGCGCATCCGGTCCAGCGCCCCTTGCAGGATATAGCCGGCGGCAACGTGGTCGATCACCTCGGCGCGACGTTTTCGTGACGTATCCGCCTCCAGCAACGCCCGCTCGGCGGCCACCGTGGACAGCCGTTCATCCCAGAATCCGATAGGCAGATCGGTCAGGCGGGTCAGGTTGCGGGCAAAGGCGCGGGTGGACTGGCAGCGCGGCCCCTCCGATCCGTCCATGTTGCGCGGCAATCCGATCACCAGCCCGCCGATCCCGCGGTCCTTCGCGATGTCCAGCAACCGCGCGGCATCCGCGCCGAATTTGCGCCTCCGGATGGTTTCCAGCGGGCTGGCCACCGCGCGAAACCCGTCCGACACCGCCACGCCGATGGTGCGTTCGCC
>CAYGNB010000325.1:1822-3867 GCA_964351135.1 uncultured Rhodobacterales bacterium
GCGGCCTCGACGTCGGCGGCGTTCGGGCCGCGCGCGACCGAGGCCTCGGGCAGCTCGTAATCGACACCGGCACGCAGCGCCATGTCTTCGATCTGCGCCCGGATCGGCGGCACCCATGGCGCGTCCGACGGGCTGTTGTTCATCAGGGTCGCCCAGCGGCGAAAGGCCAGATCGGGACGCCCGGTCTGAGCCTCCATCAAACCCCAGTAATACAGCGCGATACCGTTGGACGGGTCACGCTCCAGCGCGCGGCTCAGCGCCACCTCGGCCTCGGGCGAGACATACCCACCGGCGGCGAGGATCAGCTTGTCGGCCAGTTCTGCGTAGTCGCCGGCATCGGCCGCCGCCCCCTTGAGTTCGATAACCTTGCGTTGCGCGACGTAGGATGCATCGAAATTACCGGCGATAGCCTCGTTGCGCGCCAGCAACTGCTGGCCTTGCAGATCGTTGGGCCGGTTCGCCACGGTTTCGCGCAACCGTTCGAGCAGGGCAAGGTAATCCGCGGACAGATCCTGCGCCGTTCCGGGCAAGGGGGGCAGGCTGCTTTCCGCCTCGGCCTGGGATGGCCGCGCGGCACGCATCTCGGCGGCCAGTTCGATCCGGCGCGACAGCGCCAGATCGCCATAACCCGGCGCGCCGAGAACGCGATAGATCGCCAGGCTGCCACCGATGACGACAATACCCAGCGCGGCGGCGGCAGCCAGCGTCAGCCCCCGCGACGCCCCGGTGCCGGAGCCAGTGGTGCGCAGCTTGGCGTCGGCGGCCAGGATGCGCCGCGACACTTCGGTGCGCACACGGTCCGCATCCGCCGCGCCGATCACCCCGCGCGCGAGATCGCGCTCGATCTCGCGCAATTGGTCGCGGTAGACCCGCATGTCGTAGGCCGCCGCCGGTTCACCGGTCGTATGTCTGCGCAGCAGCACCAGGGCCAGCAGGGCCGAGACGACAAGCGCAAGCACGGATGTGATGATCCAGAACGTCATCGGACCCTTCGCAAAATTGATACCCGGCCCGGTTTATCGTCGCTGAGGCCGGGACAAAAGCCACAAAGCTGTGCGCCCGGCGATCCACGGCGCGGCAAATCCGCGCTTTGGTGCCGGGCGGATCGTCGCATGTCGCAAATCGTACCGAATGTGCCGTGTCGGGTATCCTCCTCTCCACGCGCCCGAGGTGATACCAATGCTACAATTCGCTGACGCGATTCCCGTCGCAAACCCGTCCCGGAGGGCCCGCATGAAACGCTATTCCGCCTTTGCCGTCGCGCGTGAAGCCTTCCGCAATCACAGCGGCTGGACCCGCGCCTGGGCCAGCCCCGAGCCGCGCGACCGCTATGACGTGATCATCGTCGGCGCCGGCGGGCATGGGCTGGCCACCGCCTATTACCTGGGCCGCAATTTCGGCATCACCAATGTCGCGGTACTGGAAAAGGGCTGGCTGGGCGGCGGCAACACCGGGCGCAACACGACCATCATCCGGTCGAACTATCTGCAGGATCCGTCGGCGGCGATCTATGAAAAGGCGCGCAGCCTCTATGAAACCCTCAGCCAGGACCTGAACTACAACGTGATGTTCAGCCCGCGCGGCGTGATCATGCTGGCCCAGACCGAACACGAGGTGCGCGGCTACAAGCGCACCGCCCATGCGAACGCCCTGCAGGGGGTTCAGACCGAATGGATCAGCCCGGCGCGGGTCAAGGAACTGGTGCCGATCATCAGCCTGGACGGGCCGCGTTATCCGGTGCTGGGCGGGCTGTGGCAGGAACGCGGCGGCACCGCGCGCCATGACGCAGTGGCCTGGGGGTATGCGCGGGCCTGTTCGGACATGGGCATGCACATCATTCAGAAATGCGAGGTGACGGGCGTCCGGTCCGAGGCCGGGCGCGTCACTGGCGTCGAGACCAGCCGTGGCACGATCGGCTGTGCCAAGCTCGGCCTCGTGGTCGCGGGTCATTCCGGGGTGCTGGCGCAAATGGCCGGGTTCCGCCTGCCGATCGAAAGCGTGGCGCTGCAGGCGCTGGTCTCCGAACCGATCAAGCCCTGCATGGA
>CAYGNB010000326.1:0-3859 GCA_964351135.1 uncultured Rhodobacterales bacterium
GCCGTGGCCGACGACCATCAGGCGGCGTTGTCGGTCGGCATTTCGCTCAACTTCATCTGGGTTCTGGTCTGGTCGGTCGCGGGGTTCGTGGCGCTGGTTGCCGGGATCATGTGGGGCACCAAATCGGGCGTGCAGTTTTCGCTGTCGCTGATCGCGCTCAAGGCGCTGCCGGTGCTGATGCTGGGCGGGTTCACCTCGATCCCCGGCGCGATTGTCGGGGGGCTGATCATCGGCGTGGGCGAGAAGCTCTTTGAATTCGCGCTGGGTCCGGCGCTGGGGGGCGCGACCGAAAACTGGTTCGCCTATGTCCTGGCGCTGCTGTTTCTGGTGTTCCGGCCGCAGGGCCTGTTCGGGGAGAAGATCATTGAACGGGTTTGAGCCGGTACCGGCGGGGCCGTTCGGGGCTCTGCCCCGGACCCCGGAGTTTTTCGGGCAAGATGAAGAAACGGGGCGGGCCTGCGCGGTCTGCCGGAAGAAGGGGACGGGCTGATGTTCTATCGCGAGGCGGGCGATTTCAAGACCTCCTATCAGGAGGACAACCAGACCTTTCCGATCCGGTTCGACCGTTACCGGTACTATGCCGTACTGGCGGTCGGGTTTCTGGTCATTCCGTTCCTGATCAACGATTACTGGGCCAACGCGATCCTGCTGCCGTTCCTGATCTATGCGATCGCCGCAATCGGGCTGAACATCCTGACCGGGTATTGCGGGCAGGTCAGCCTGGGTACGGGCGGTTTCATGGCCGTGGGGGCCTATGCCTGCTACAAGCTGATGACCGCGATGCCCGAGGTCAGCATGTTCATTCATATTATCCTGGCCGGCGGCGTCACCGCGCTGGTGGGGGTTCTGTTCGGCTTGCCCAGCCTACGGATCAAGGGGTTCTACCTGGCGGTGGCCACCCTGGCGGCGCAGTTCTTTCTCGTCTGGCTGTTCAACCGGGTGCCGTGGTTCTACAACTATTCCGCCTCGGGCCAGATCAGTGCGCCGGAGCGAGACGTGTTCGGGATCCTGATCACCGGGCCCAACACGCAGGCCTGGGCCACCTACCTGTTTTGCCTGATCTTTCTGACCGCCAGCGCGATCATCGCCCGCAACCTGACCCGCGGCAAGCTGGGGCGGACCTGGATGGCGATCCGCGACATGGACATCGCCGCCGAGATCATCGGTGTGAACCCGCTGCGCGCCAAGCTCAGCGCATTTGCTGCCAGTTCCTTTTTCGTCGGCATCTCGGGGGCGCTGTTCTTTTCGGTCTATCTCGGCGCGGTCGAGGTCGGCGAAGCCTTTGGCATCAACAAGTCGTTCCTCGTGCTGTTCATGGTCATTATCGGCGGGCTCGGGTCGATCTTTGGGTCCTTCGCCGGCGCGGCGTTCCTCGTGTTGTTGCCGGTGGCGCTGAAGGTCGTCGGCGTGGACTGGCTGGGCTGGCCCACCGATATCGTTGCGCATCTGCAGCTGATCATCGTCGGCGCGCTGATCGTGGCCTTTCTGATTGTCGAGCCGCACGGGCTGGCGCAGCTTTGGCGGGTCGCGAAAGAGAAGTTGAGGCTCTGGCCGTTCCCGCACTAGGGCGGGGGCGTTTCAATCAACAGGCGGGGAAAACCCGCCGCATATCGGAAAACCATCAAGGGAGGAATGAATCCGATGAAACTGAGACTGACCACCCTGGCGCTGGGCGCCGCGCTGGCCGCGGGGCCGGCGTTGGCCGACCTGGTGTTCCCGTCGCTGGATTATCGCACCGGCCCATACGCCGCCAACGGTATTCCCGTGGCGGATGCCTATGCCGACTATTTCACGATGATCAACGAACGCGATGGCGGCATCGGTGGCGTACCTGCGAAGGTGTTGCCCTGCGAAACCGGCTATAACACCGAAAAGGGCGTTGAATGCTATGAGGCGACCAAGTCCGAAGGGTCGCTGGTCTATCAGCCCTATTCGACCGGCATAACCTATCAGCTGATCCCGAAAGCCACCGCAGACGACATCCCGATCCATTCGATGGGCTATGGGCGCACCTCGGCCAAGAACGGCAAGGTGTTCAGCCATGTCTTCAACTATCCGGCGAACTACTGGGACGGGGCCTCGATCGCGATCAAGCATATCCTCGATCTGAACGGCGGAGACATCAACGGCAAGAAGATCGCGCTGGTCTATCACAACTCGGCCTATGGCAAGGAACCGATCCGCACGCTCGAGGAACTGTCGAAGAAGCACGGTTATGAACTGACGCTGCTGCCGGTCGATCACCCCGGTCAGGAGCAGAAGAGCCAGTGGCTGCAGGTCCGCCGCGAGAAACCGGATTATGTGCTGATGTGGGGCTGGGGCGTGATGAACCAGGTCGCCATCCAGGAGGCCGCGAACATCCGCTACCCGATGGAGAACTTTATCGGCATCTGGTGGTCCGGGTCGGAAAATGACGTATTGCCGGTGGGCGATGGCGCGCATGGCTACAAGGCGTTGGCGCTGACGTCGCCGGGCAGCGATTTCAAGGTCTACGAGGATCTGAAGAAATACGTCTACGACGCGGGCAAGGCCGCGGGCAATGGCGACCAAATGGGCACGGTGCTGTATAACCGTGGGCTCTATGCCGCCGTTCTGGCGGCTGAGGCCGCGCGCAAGGCGCAGGAAATCCACGACACCCCCGACATCACCTCGGGCATGATGCGCGACGGCATGGAGGCGCTGGATATCACCGCGGAACGCCTGACCGAACTGGGTTTTGACGGTTTTGCAACCCCGTTCTCGGTCAGCTGTGAAAACCATGGCGGCAATGGCATGGGCGCGGTTCAGCAGTGGGATGCGCAGGCCAAGACCTGGACCCTGGTGACCGACTACATCGTGTCGGACGCAGAGATCATCGATCCGCTGGTCGCCGAGGACAGCGCCGCCTACGCGGCCGAGAACTCGATCGAAGAGCGTTGCAACTGATGTGAAACCGCCGGCCGCCGTGCACCCGCGCGGCGGCCGGTCCACCCGATTTCCGAACGGAAAGACCGAAACGATGCTGGATACTGCCGCAGGCACTGATACGCAGGTCGAAACCCTGCTCGAGGTCAACAATATCGAGGTGATCTACAATCACGTGATTCTCGTGCTGAAGGGCGTCAGCCTGAATGTGCCCAAGGGCGGGATCACCGCATTGCTCGGCGGCAACGGTGCTGGCAAGACCACGACACTCAAGGCCGTTTCGAACCTGCTGCATTCCGAACGCGGTGAGGTCACCAAGGGGTCGATCGTCTATCGCGGCACGCGGGTGCAGGATCTGGACCCGGCCGAGCTGGTGAAGATGGGCGTGATCCAGGTGATGGAGGGTCGGCATTGTTTCGAACACCTCACGGTCGAGGAAAACCTGCTGACAGGCGCCTATACCCGCAATGACGGCAAGGGCGATATTCAGCGCGACCTGGATATGGTGTACACATATTTCCCACGCCTCAAGGAACGCCGCCGCAGCCAGGCGGGCTATACCTCGGGCGGCGAACAGCAGATGGTCGCCATGGGACGGGCGTTGATGTCCAAGCCCGAAACGATCCTGCTGGACGAACCCAGCATGGGGCTGGCGCCGCAGCTGGTCGAAGAAATCTTTGGTATCGTGAAAGATCTGAACGAACAGGAAGGCGTGTCCTTCCTTCTGGCTGAGCAGAACACCAACGTGGCGCTTCGCTTTGCCCATTACGGATACATCCTCGAATCCGGCCGCGTGGTGATGGACGGCCCGGCCGCCGAATTGCGCGAAAACCCGGATGTGAAGGAATTCTACCTCGGCATGTCCGAAGAAGGGCGCAAGAGCTTTCGCGATGTGCGGTCCTATCGCCGCCGCAAGCGGTGGCTCAGCTGATGCCGGCAGAGATGTCCGAGGTCG
>CAYGNB010000327.1:0-3840 GCA_964351135.1 uncultured Rhodobacterales bacterium
ACATATCCTCCAGGATAAGTTTGGGGATCTGTACCGGGTGGCCGGGCAGGCGGATCATACGTGCCTCGGCCGCCTACGGGATTTCCCCTGTTGATGCGTTATCGAATTGCATGAAACTTACACGCTGCAGGTGATTCGTGGCTTCGGCGCTCTCGGTCCAGCCCTTTGGAGTCAAACCAAAACCTGAAGAGGGCAGCATTTTAGATAATTCCACCTAGGGTAGAACTTCGTGCTCACGGCGGTGTTATCTCGGTCCAAAATCGCCGTTTCGACGGCCGTAATAGGCGAAATTCCGCTTTCTTCGGTGCTGCGTATCGGGTAATTTCAACGTGTCCAATTACAGGACGAACTGAACGGTCACGGGGGCGACCGCGCGGTACTGCATCGAAGGATGCGCTGTCACATGTAGCGAGTGTTTCGGGCTTGAAGGTCCACCGCATCGCCCACGCCTTGACCGGGAACCATAGGGCCGGAGTTAACGGGTGTTTTTTCTGCTCCTGACGGAGCGGCAGCGTAACCAGAGATATACAGATGCCGCCGTGTCGTCAGCCGGATCCTTCATAACCGTGTGTGTGGTTGAATAGGTGAGTGAGGTTTCGCGCAGTTGTGTGTGTGCTGCGGGATAGTGAGTGTTAAAGAGTGTGTGTGAGTGGACCGATGGTGACGCCATCGGGGCAAGGGTAAGGGTTAACCACGGGGCCGAAGGTTCGGGTCTTGATTAAGTGGCCGAAAGGCCGGTTCAGGTCTGGTACGCCTGAATAACGGCGGTAAAGAGGCGGGCAGCGGATGGGTATCCGTTGCCCGTCAATAGTTTTGGGGCATCTGCCCTTCTCGTATCGTTGCGACATCTGCGCGGGCTGCAGGATATGTTGGCCGCTCGCACAACGACGCAATCGTCCGGGCGCGCGTTAACTGCGATCTATGAGATTTTATCCCGGTCGCCGGCCCGCCAGGCCTGCCAATCCTCTGGTGTATCTAGGTCGGTTCTGGCGCGTTGGCCAGGCAGGGGCACCAGACGTACACGGCTGCCGGCTGCCGCCATCGCTTCGCGCCCGCCGCCATCGCCGGTCAGTTTCAGGAATTCGGGAAACAGCGGGCGCGCGACCACCACCGGATGTCCCGGCTGGTTGTCCTCGGTTGCGCCGCGCCATGCCAGGATATCCGATTGCGGATCGACCGCCGCAAACACCGCCTGCAGGTCGGGCTGCTGCAGCGCGGGCAGGTCGCCCAGCAGCAGCATGGCTGCGGGGGCGGTTTCCGGAACGGCGGCAAAGGCTGTCCGAAGCGATGCGTTCATACCCTCGGCTGCCTCCTCGACCTCCAGCGGTGTCACCTCGATCCCGGTCAGCGCCGCGTAGCGCGGATGAGGGGCGCGAGGCAGGGCGACAATCACCGGACCCGTGGTGACCGCACGCGCCAGCCGCGCCTGCCGGGCCAGCAGAGGCTGCCCCCCGACCTCTTCCATCAGCTTGTCGCGTCCGCGCATCCGGGTCGATCCCCCGGCGGCGAGGATCAGGATGGGCAGATCGGTGACCGGGGCCATTGCTCAACCGCGCATCCGGGTGCCATCGGCGTCGAAAAGCGGTGTGGTGACCAGCCGCGCGGGGCGCATCTGACCGAGGATTTCGATTTCCACGGCCAGCCCGTCTGTAATCCGGTCGGCAGGCAGGAACCCGAGCGCCACCGACTGTTCCGCATGGTGCGAATAGCCGCCGGATGTGCAGAACCCCTGCACCTTGCCATCGAGCCAGATCGGTTCGTATGCCTGCACATCCGCGTCGTCCGCGTCGACCAGAAACGCCGCCAGCCGCCGCGCGGGACCGGTTTCGCGTTCGGCCTCGGCGGCGGCGCGGCCGACGAAATCACTGTTTTTCCCGAAGGCGATGAACCGGTCCAGTCCGGTTTCGGCGGCGGTGTAGTCGGGCGAATATTCCCGCAGCCACGAGCCAAAGAACTTGTCGAGTCTGAGCGACATCATCGCCCGCATCCCGAAGGGGGTGATGCCATGATCCTGTCCCGCGGCCCAGAGCGTGTTCCACAGCTGCCGTTGGGCCATCGGATCGCAATAGATCTCGAACCCAAGGTCACCGGTATAGCTGACCCGCTGCACCGTGCAGTCGGTCATGCCGATCACCATGGGCGCCACGTCGAGGAACCGCAGGGCCGCGACGTCATTGCGGGTGCAGGCCGTCAGTACCTCGCGCGCCTTCGGTCCGGCGATCTGGAACCCGGTGCGTCTATCACTGATATTTTCGACGGTTACACCGGGGACCTGATGCCGCCGGAACCAGCGCATGTGGAAATTCTGACTACCATACGAGGCCGTAAGCTGAAAGTCGTCGTCGGCGAGGCAGGATATCGTGAAATCCCCGATCAGCCGGCCGCGCGGCGACAGCATCGGCGTCAGGCTCACCCGGCCCGGTGCCGGCACCCGGCCCGCCATGATCCGATCCAGCCAGTCGCGCGCACCGGGACCCGCGACGCGATATTTGCCGAAATTGTGGATCTCGTTGATGCCGACGCCACCCCGAACCGACCGTACCTCGCGCCCGGTGGCGGCAAAGGCGTCCGACCGGCGGAAGGACGGGGTCTCAAAGCCGGGTTCGTCGCCCTGCGCGAAATAGTTGGCGACCTCCAGCCCGTATTGCTGACCCCAGACCGCGCCGAGGCCGGTGAAGATGTCGTACATCGGCGTGGTGCGGTTCGGCCGCGCAGCAGGCTTTTCTTCGTTCGGGTAGGCGACGGAAAACCGCGTCTGATAGTTTTCGATCACCTTGGGCCGCGTGTAGCCGGGGCTGATCCAGTCGCCGAACCGCGCCACGTCGAGTGCAAAGACATCGCGTTCCGGTTCGCCCTCGATCATCCACTGGGCGAGCGTCAGGCCGACGCCGCCACCCTGGCTGAACCCGGCCATGACCCCGCAGGCGGACCAGTAGTTGCGCATTCCGGGCACCGGCCCGACCAGCGGGTTGCCGTCGGGGGCGAAGGTGAATGGCCCGTGGATCACCGATTTCACCCCGGCCTCGGCCAGCACCGGGAACCGGCGATAGGCGAATTCGATGCTGTCGGTGATCTTGTCGAAATCGTCGGGCAGCAGTTCGTGGCCGAAATCCCAGGGCGTGCCATCCACCGCCCACGGGCGGCAGGGCTGTTCGTAGAAACCGATGCATAGCCCGCGGCCTTCCTGCCGCAGATAGCTTTCACCGGCAGGGTCCATGACGTGGGGATGCTCGTGGCCGGCCTCGTAGATCGCCGGAATGTCGTCGGTGACGATATACTGATGCTCCATCGGGTGCAGCGGAAAATAGACGCCCGCCATCGCTCCCACTTCGCGTGCCCAGAGCCCGCCCGCGTTGACGAGATGTTCGGCGTGGATCGTGCCCTTGTCGGTGACGACATCCCAGGTGCCGTCCGCACGCTGGTTGGTCTCGGCCACCATGCAGTGGGTTTCGATCGTCGCCCCGCCCATGCGCGCGGCCTTGGCATAGGCATGGGTGGTGCCGGACGGGTCCAGATGACCGTCGAGAGGATCGTAGAGCGCGCCGATGATACCGTCGAGATTGGTGATCGGCGACAGTTTTGCGATGTCCTCGGGGGTGACGATCTCGGTTTCCAGCCCCATGAACCGGTGCTTGGCCCGTTCGGCCAGCAACATGTCGAACCGGTCGCGATTATCGGCCAGCGTGATGCCGCCGACATGGTGCAGCCCGCAGGACTGGCCGGTGATCTCTTCGAGTTCACGATAGAGCCGGATCGTGTATCCCTGCAGGGCGGCCATGTTGGTGTCGCCGTTCAGCGTGTGGAACCCGCCCGCCGCATGCCAGGTCGAGCCGCTGGTCA
>CAYGNB010000328.1:0-3836 GCA_964351135.1 uncultured Rhodobacterales bacterium
CGTTCGTCCAGCTTCAACCCGCAAATCCGTTCGCTGCGGGTGCCATCGGGCGAAATGCTATAGACGTCGCCGGCACGCACCCCAAGCTCCAGAACCCCCGACCCCAGGCCGAGGCTGGCCAGAACGTCATTCTGCGTAATCGCGGTAGCGGTGCGGTAAACCAATGCAGACGCCAGCACGAACGCGCAGCCGCCGGCCAGATACAATATCTTGTTTTTCATCTGCCCCTCCTAGCGCGAACAGCAACTGTTGCCGCACGGGTAATGCGTGCTGGGGCACTGGATCGGCGGCAACGGTTGTGGAGGTTGCAGTGTCTGCGCGGTGATCTGCCCCGCAAGCATCAATAGAAACGAAGTCACAACTAAGATTTTTGTAGGCATGGCAAGCCTCCCAACTAAAATAACTGACGTCAAACCAGCCGGAGTTGGAATTGTTGCTTTAGCACTTCTGGACACCCAACCGGGCCGTGTCTGACTTAAGAAACTTCTGCTCAATACAGTTAATAATAGTTAATTCGCGCGAGTTTTCAAGAACCACCTCTCCTTTCGCGTGTTATCCGATCAACCGTGAATGACGGGCGCTATCGGCAATCACGCCTTGCCGTGGAATTCCAATTGCTCCAAACCGCAGCTGATCACAGCGAGGGAACCCCAGACATGCGCCCCGGAACCACCGTCAAGGACTATATCCGCACCATCGTCGATTTCCCGCACGAGGGGATCATGTTCCGCGATGTGACCACGCTCTTTGCCGATCCTCGGGGGTTCCGCATGGCCATCGACCAGATGCTGCACCCCTATGCGGGGATGCGTATCGACAAGGTGGTGGGGCTGGAGGCGCGCGGGTTCATCCTGGGCGGGGCAATCGCGCACCAGCTGAGCGTCGGTTTCGTCCCGATCCGCAAGAAGGGCAAACTGCCCGGCACCACGATCAGTCAGGATTACAAGCTGGAATATGGCGAGGCGATCGTCGAAATCCACGACGACGCCATCGCGCCGGGCGAAAAGATCCTGCTGGTCGACGACCTGCTGGCCACCGGCGGCACCGCCGCGGCGGGGATCAGGCTGATCGAACGGCTGGGCGGCGAGATCGTATCCTGCGCCTTTATCATCGACCTGCCCGATCTGGGCGGCCGCAAGGTGCTGGAAGACCTCGGCATGGATGTGCATGCCCTCTGCCATTTCGAAGGGATGTAGGCCGGGAACCGAGCGCGCCCGTCAGGCGCGCAGCACCACGCCCGGATTCATGATGCCCGCAGGGTCGAGCGCCGCCTTTATCGCGCGCATCGCAGCCATCCGCACAGGGTCGCCATAACGTTCCAGTTCGTCGACCTTGATCCGCCCCACCCCGTGTTCGGCTGAAAACGACCCGCCGCAGGCATGCACGAGGTCATGCACCGCCCGCTGCACCGCCCCTGCCTGCCCGGCATGATCGGCACGGTTTCCGCCCTTGGGCGGGAACACGTTGTAATGCAGGTTGCCATCGCCCAGATGGCCAAAGCAGTTGATCCGGAAATCACCCAGCGCCGCCACCGCATCGCCCCCGCGAGCGATGAATCCCGGGATCTCGCCCAGCGGCAGCGAAATGTCGTGGCTCGACACCGCCCCGACCAGCCGATTGCCCTCGGGGAGGTGTTCGCGCAGGGTCCACAGATCCTCGCGCTGTGCCTGCGACTGGGCAATCACCCCGTCACTGGCCAGCTCTGCCTCCAGCGCCGCCGAAAACAGGTCTTCCAGCGCCGCCTGGGGATCGCGTCCGCCGGCCATGCCCAGTTCGATCAGGACCGACCAGTCCGGCCTCGGGGCGAGCGGCTGGCGCACCTGAGGCAGGTGCTCGGTCAGAAAATCCAGCCCCACGCCCGAGATCAGTTCGAACGCGCTGACGTCGCCGCCCAGACGGTCGCGCGCCAGCGCCAGCAGATCCAGCGCCGCCTCGGGCGATGGCACCACGATCAACGCGGTTCCGGTGGCCGCCGGCAGCGGCGCCAGCTTCAGCGCGGCGGCGGTGATGACGCCCAGCGTGCCCTCGGCCCCGATCAGCAGATCGCGCAGGTCGTACCCGGTATTGTCCTTGCGCAGCCGGGTCAGCCCGTTCCACAGGCTGCCATCGGGCAGCACCGCCTCGATCCCCAGGCACAGCTCGCGCGCGTTGCCATAACGCAGTACGTTCACCCCGCCCGCGTTGGTGGACAGGTTTCCGCCGATCCGGCATGACCCTTCGGCGGCCAGCGACAGCGGGAACAGCCGGCCGGCTGCGCGCGCGGCCGCCTGCACGTCGGCCAGCACCGCGCCCGCCTCGACCACGGCCACGTTTTCGCGCGGATAAACGGCACGGATCGCCGTCATCCGCTCCAGCGAAATCACCAGCGGCGCGGGGCCGTCCGGCATCACCTGCCCGCCGACCAGCCCGGTGCCGCCCCCCAGCGGCACCACCGGCACCCGCGCCTGCGCCGCCGCGCGTACCAGCGCTGCCACCTGCTCCGCATCGCGCGGGCAGGCCAGCACGCCGCATTGCCCGGTGAACCGGGCACGTGGCTCTTCGAGATGGCGCGGCTCCGGCGGGCGGAACACGTCCTCGGGCAGCAGGTCGCGAAGAGAGGCGGCAAAGGGTTCGTCAGCAGGGTTCAATGTCATGGCGCCACTCTTGCCCGGCCCGCGCACCGGGGGCAAGCAGCTCATTCATCGTCGATCAGATAGGCCGGGCGCAGCACCACGATCGTGGGCCGGGTCGGCAGGCTGCGCAGCGAGACCTCGATCGAGGATGCATCGCGGATATCGATCTCGAATTCATCCGCCATCCCCGACAGGAACCCGCTCAGGCCGAACTCGGAAAACCAGTGCATCGGGATGACGACCGAGGATCTCAGCCGCTTGAGCACCGCGATCATGTCCGGCAACGGCAGGGTCAGGCCGCCATCCACCGGCGCCATCACCACATCCAGCCGCCCGATCGCCGCGAATTGTTCGTCGCTGGGCAGATGGTGCAGGTGACCCAGATGACCGACGCACAGCCCGGCCACCTCGAAGATGAAGATCGAATTGCCGTTGGTTTCGACCCCGCCATAGGGTGACCGGATATCGGTCGGTACGTTGCGCACCAGAACCTCGCCCAGATCGAGATGATGGTCGATGCCTTCCCCAAATGCGCCCCAGCCGGGCAGCACATGCGGGATCGCCGGATCGGGATACGCCGTCCAGTGGGTTTCGTGGGCGTGGTTCATCGTCACCACGTCGGGGATCATCGCCGCGCTTCCGGTGAAGCCGGTGAAATCGGTGACGATGTTCAACCCGCCCGGCGTGCGGATCAGAAACGACGCATGGGTGATATAGCGCAGCCTCACCGTGTGGTCCGGCACCGGATCGTTCCAGGCAGCGCGATGCAGGTAGGTGCCGCCCGGCATGGCATCCGCGATGGCGATGCAATGGCTGGGCCGCCGGTCCTGCGCCTGCAACGGCGCGGCGGCACACAGGGCCAGCAGCAGGGCAAGGAGGAGGCGTCTCACCGGCTCACCCCGCCGCGCGGGTGGCCCCGCGCAGCATGTCGCCCAGCATCAGCCCGAGTTGCCCGGACCCGCGCTGGCACAATCCGCCATCCACCATCAGCACATTGCCGGTGACATAGCGGCCCAACGGCGAGGACAGGAACAGGCAGGCGTGGCCGATATCGCGCGTCTGCCCGAAATGGCCCAGCGGGATCGAGCGGGCAAAGTCCCGCTCCACGCGTTCGGTGGGCGCCAGCCGTTTCGCCCCCTCTGTGCCAGCGATGAATCCCGGCACGACCGAGTTCACCCGAATGCCCTCGGGGCCCCATTCCAGCGCCAGCGTCCGGGTGATCTG
>CAYGNB010000329.1:0-3832 GCA_964351135.1 uncultured Rhodobacterales bacterium
GCGGCGCCGGTACCGGTGCCACCGCCCATGCCGGCGGTGATGAAACACATATGCGCCCCGGCAAGGTGGTCGATGATCTGTTCGATGCTCTCTTCGGCAGCGGCGGCACCGACACTGGCGCGGGCCCCGGCGCCCAGACCCTCGGTCACCTTCACACCCAACTGCACCCGGCTCTCCGCCGCGCTCTGCGCCAGCGCCTGCGCATCGGTGTTGGCCACGACGAACTCGACCCCGTCGAGTTGCTTCTCGATCATGTTGTTGACGGCGTTCCCCCCTGCCCCGCCGACACCGAACACGGTGATCCGCGGCTTGAGGTCCTGCTGTCCCGGTATGGAGAGGTTGAGTGTCATCTGTCTGGTCCGCCTGTTTTATGTGCTGCCGGCCCACCCGTTCGGCGGGCTGAATTCTTGTCCATTGCTCCAATCCTACTGTTACATTGCAGCAACGTCACCAAAAAAACGCAAAAATACCCCAAAATATGGGCAACTTTCTGCCGGAACCCGCGCGATATCGGCAGGGTCACGAGATGTTGCGGTCACCAGTTGTTCTGGATCCATCGCACTGCCCGCCAGAAGGATCGCGCCGGGTATCGGTCCACTGGAATCTCGAAATCCCACCACTCGTCCTGCGGATAGGCGGCGAACAGCGCCAGGCCGACCGCGCCCGAGAATCCCGGCCCCGTCGCCGCCTGCGGCAACCCGTGCACACGCAGCGGACGACCCAGCCGCACCCGCTGTCCGAGAATGCGCGCCGCCAGCCCGTCCAGTCCGGGGATCTGGCTGCCGCCGCCGGTCAGCACGATCTGCTGACTGGGCAGCGCCTCGAACCCGGCCGCGTCCAGCCGCGCGCGCACCTCTTCGAGGATCTCTTCGACGCGCGGGCGCATGATTCCGATCAGTTCGGCCCGGCTGATCGACCGGCGATCATGTTCCCAATCGCCGGTTTCACCGCCCAGATCGATGCGATCACGGTCGTCCATACCGGTCGCATGCACGCCGCCATGACGGGTCTTGATCTCTTCGGCCTTGGCCAGCGGGATGCTCAGGCCCATCGAAATGTCGCCGGTGACATGATCGCCGCCCATGCGGACGCAATCGGAAAAGATCATGTGCTTCTTCATGAAGATCGACACCCCGGTCGATCCGCCGCCCATGTCGATGCAGGCCGCCCCCAGTTCCTGTTCGTCCTCGACCAGCGCCGCAATCCCCGAGGCATAGGCCGAGGAGGCGATACCCGCCAGTTCCAGGTCGCAGCGGCGAATACAGCGCGCCAGCGTCTGCACCACGCCCGCGTCCACGGTCAGCATGTGCATGTCCACCGACAACGTCTGCCCCAGCTGGCCGCGCGGATCGCCCAGGCCCGACCGGTTGTCGAGCGCAAAATTCACAGGCTGGGCGTGCAGCACCTCGCGCCCGTGGCCATAGTCGGGCACGTCGCACGAAGCCAGAACCTGCGCCACCTCGGCCTCGCGGATCACCTGCCCGTCGAGATCGATCGACGCGTCCAGCCCGTAGGACCGCGGCTCGCCCCCCGAGAAACAGGCGATGACATGATCGACCCGCTGTTCGGCCATCTTCTGCGCGCCCTGCAGCGCGGTGCGGATGGCGCTTTCGGTTTCGGCCATCGCCTCGATTTCGCCGAAGCGCACCCCACGGGACCGGGTGGTCTTGGCTCCGATGACCCGGAAACCGGACTGCCCCGCCAGCGCGCCGATAGAATTGTCGTCGCTTTGCGGGCGGGCGCCGTCAAAGCGCAGCACGAGGCAGGAAATCTTGGTGGTGCCGATATCGAGAATGGCAATGACACCCCGCTGCATCGCTGCCCGGCGCATCTGCCGCATCGCCCGCTGGGTCTGGTATAGCTCGGTCATGACACTTGGTTACCCGTCCGTTTTCTCAATCTCGACACCGCGAATGCGCCACCAGTCCTCGATGGCACCCTCGCTCATCCGCAGGGTGGGCCGCTCGGCCAGCCGCACATCCACAACCGCCACGTCGCGGTCCAGCATGTCCTGCGCCTCGGACAGGGCGATCACCCGTTCCAGCGCCCGCTGCGGCCGCTCGGGCGGCAGCATGATGCGCTGCCCCCGGTCCAGCACCACGTCCCAGCGCCGCTGCCCGACCCGCACCAGCCCGCGCAGCCGGTGCGCCAGCGGCGCTGCCGCGTCGGTCAGGCGCAGCGCCTCGGCCACGTTGTCCTGTGCGCCGCGACCCGCGATCAGCGGCAGATCAGGATGGTCGGCACGGCTTGCGATCGTGGCGATCCGCACACCGGTCGCATCCACCAGCGCGAGCCCCTGCGGACCGCGCCAGACCGCCGCGGGCACCCGCTCGGTCACGTCGATCTGCAGCACGCCGCCGGGACGGATACGCGCGGCGGCGCTGTCCACCGGGGCCATGCCGGACACCAATTCCCGGATCGCCGCGAGGTCTATGTCGAAGGAGGACGCAGGCAAGCTGACCGGCACCCTGGCGCGAATGTGATCGGCCAGCGCCGGGTTGGCCCCGTCGATGGCCATCAGCTCGACCATGAATTCGGGGCGCTGACGGAACTCCTGCCATTTGGCATCCGCCCAGGCCATGATCTGATCGCGGCGCTGGCTGTCGGCAAGGATGGCCACCGACAGCCCGGCCACCACCGCCAGCGGCAGCCCCAATTTCAGGGTCAGCCGGATACCCGGCGTCAGCATCCACCGCTGCATCCGGTAATGCAGCCGCGACGGCGCGGGATCGCGCGGGGCGGGACGGCCTAGCGGTCGCATGAGGCATCCTCCACCATCCAGCGGCACAGCGCGCCGAAATCGGTGCCCATCACCGCCGCCTGTTCCGGCGCCAGCGACGTCGGCGTCATGCCGGGTTGCGTATTGGTTTCCAGCAGGATCAGACCGTCGGCGCTAAGGCTTTCGTCCCAGCGGAAATCGGTACGGCTGACACCCCGACAGCCCAGCGCCTCATGCGCCCGTTGCGCATAATCGAGGCACAGCGCGGTGATCTCGTCGGGGATCTCGGCAGGCACCACATGGCGCGACCCGCCGGGTTTGTATTTGGCATCGTAGTCGTACCAGCCATCGGCATAGATGTCGGTCACCGCCAGCGCCCTGCCCCCCATCACCGTGGTGGTCATTTCACGCCCCGGCACGAAACGCTCCACCATCACCTGATCGGGCATCGCGTCGGACAGCTTCGGCGGTCCGTTCGCGGCCTCGTTCACCAGATAGACCCCGACCGACGAGCCTTCGTTATTCGGTTTGACCACATAGGGCGGCGTCATCACATGCCGCGCGCGCACGTCTTCGCGGGACGCAATCAGGCTATCGACCACAGGCAATCCGGCTGCGCGGAAGGCGGATTTGGACCGCTCCTTGTCCATCGCCAGCGCCGAAGCCAGCACGCCCGAATGGGTATAGGGGATGCGCAGCCATTCCAGCAGACCCTGCACACAGCCGTCTTCGCCCCAGCGGCCATGCAAGGCGTTGAACACCACGTCGGGCGCGATGGCGCGCAGGCGTTCCGCCAGGTCCGCCCCGGCGTCCAGCTCCACGACCTCGAATCCCTCGCCCCTCAGTGCGGCGGCGCATTCACGCCCGCTCGACAGCGACACCTCTCGCTCAGCCGAGGGGCCGCCCATCAACACCGCCACCTTGGGGATCGTCCTGCCCGACTGACCCACAACAAGCGCCTCGAATAAGGCCGGGTTTGCCACCCGGTCCGGTTTTACCGCCGCGCCCGTTATATTGCCTGTCGGTGCGTTCAGCGGTGGAGAGTCACCTACGGGTCGCCGACCCGCATGATTTCCCATTCTAGCGTGATACCGCTTGAATCGTAAACCTTTT
>CAYGNB010000330.1:0-3807 GCA_964351135.1 uncultured Rhodobacterales bacterium
CAGTTGCTCGGCATGGGCCAGCAACTGGTCCGACAGTTCCTCGGACCGCGCCCGCAGCAGCGCCTCGGACTGCTTGGTGCGGGTGATGTCGGTATAGACCGCGACCCAGCCGCCCTGGGGCAGCGGGGCGCCTTCGACCGAGATCACCTGCCCGTTGGGGCGGATGCGTTCCAGGTAATGCGGCTCGAAGGTCAGCGCCTGATTCACGCGATCCTTTACCACCGCCTCGACATCCTCGACCGGGCCGTATTCGCCGGCCTCGGTGATATAGCGGATGGTTTCGGCAAAACCCGCGCCCGGCTGCACCAGCCGGTCAGGCAGGCTGAACATTTCCTGAAACCTGTGATTCGATACGGCCAGCAGCAGGTCGCTGTCGTAGATCGACAGCGCCTGATCGATCAGGTTCAGACCCGCCGTGGTCATGGCCTTGATGCGCTGGTCGGTCCGATCCACGCAACCTGTCCTTTCCGTAAGACATGGCTAACACCGCTGTCGCGCCGGGGCAATTCGCCAGACCCCAAGGGGCGGCGCCGGTCGTGGATTGCACTGGTTACAATTCGTTACATTTGGGAAAACATCACGAAAGAGTTACCCTACACCTTCGCGCAAGCTTTCGCAGATGCACGGAATCGCGAAAAGCAGTTGTGATCCGGTTGGGAGGCCGGACGGGGGAGGAAGAAACTTGGCGCAGACGCAGACCGGCGGCGGGGATTGGCAGTCCATTCCCGCGCTTCTTGAACGTAACGTCGCAGTATTTGCCAGCCGCCCGGCCTATCGGGAAAAGGAATTCGGCATCTGGCAGAGCTGGACCTGGGCCGATACGGCGGCCGAGATCGAGGCGCTGGCGCTGGGGTTGATCAACCTGGGCGTCAACGAGGGCGATTTCGTCGCCATCATCGGTCGCAATCGCCCCTATCTCTACTGGTCGATCGTCGCGGCACAATCGGTCGGCGCGGTGCCGGTGCCGCTCTACCAGGACGCGGTGGCCGAAGAGATGGCCTATGTGCTGGGTCACTGCGGCGCGCGGTTCGTGATCGCGGGTGATCAGGAGCAGGTGGACAAGGTGATCGAGGTGCAGGATCAACTGCACCAGTTCGAACACCTGATCTATCTCGACGCGCGCGGGATGCGCAAATACGACCATTCGCATCTGCACCAGTACAGCCATGTGCAGAACCAGGGCCGCGCGGCCCGCGACGAATTCATCGAGGAGCTCAAACGCCGCCGCGCCAAGCTGGATTACGACAGCACCTGCGTGATGCTGTACACCAGCGGCACGACCGGCAAGCCCAAGGGCGTGGTGCTGTCCAACCGCAACGTGATTGAAAGCGCCAAGTCGTCCTGCGTGTTCGACGGGCTGACCGAGAAAGAGGAGATCCTCGCCTATCTGCCGATGGCATGGGTGGGCGATTTCATCTTTTCGATCGGGCAGGCCTATTGGGCCGGGTTCTGCGTGAACTGCCCCGAAAGCGCGGACACGATGCAGACCGACCTGCGCGAGATCGGCCCGACCTATTTCTTTGCGCCCCCGCGGGTGTTCGAAACCCAGCTGACCAACGTGATGATCCGGATGGAGGATGCGGGTGCGCTGAAGCAGCGCATGTTCCATCACTACATGGAGCACGCGCGCAAGGTCGGCCCGGCGCTTCTCGACGGCAAGCCGGTCAGCGCGGCGGACAGGCTGAAATACCGCATCGGCGACACGCTGGTCTATGGTCCGCTCAAGAACACGCTGGGCCTGTCCAATGTCCGCGTGGGCTATACCGCCGGTGAAGCGATCGGACCTGAGATCTTCGATTTCTACCGGTCGCTGGGGATCAATCTGAAACAGCTCTATGGCCAGACCGAGGCGACGGTGTTCATCACCGTGCAACCCGATGGCGAGGTGCGCAGCGACACCGTGGGCGTGCCGGCGCCGGGGGTCGAACTCAGGATCGCGGATAATGGCGAGGTGTTCTATCGCAGCCCCGGTGTGTTCGTGGAGTATTACAAGAACCCCGAAAGCACCGCGGACACCAAGGATGCGGAAGGTTGGGTGGCCACGGGCGACGCCGGTTTCATCGAGGACGGCACCGGCCATTTGCGCATCATCGACCGGGCCAAGGATGTGGGCAAGATGGCCGATGGCAGCCTGTTCGCGCCGAAATATGTCGAGAACAAGCTGAAATTCTATCCCAGCATCCTCGAAGCGGTTGTGTTCGGCAATGGTCGTGACCAGTGCACCGCCTTCATCAACATCGACCTCGCCGCGGTGGGCAACTGGGCGGAGCGGAACAACATCGCCTATGCGTCATATCAGGAACTGGCCGGGCATCCGCAGGTGATGGACGCGATCCAGGGTCATGTGGAAGAGGTTAACAGGTCGGTGGCCGAGGATCCGATGCTGTCGGGCTGCCAGGTGCATCGCTTCGTGGTGCTGCACAAGGAACTGGATGCCGATGACGGCGAGATGACCCGCACCCGCAAGGTGCGCCGCCGCATCGTCGAGGAGAAGTATCACGACATCATCACCGCACTCTATGACGGGTCGAAAAAGGTGAGCACGGTGACCGAGGTGACCTATGAGGACGGGCGCAAGGGGTCGATCAGCGCGACGCTGGAAGTGCGCGACGCCGCAGTGGTGCCGGTCGCACAGAAGGTGGCGGCGGAATGAGCGTAGCGGCCGGACGGGCGACGCTCGACCTTTGGTCGTCGCCCCGCCCGCCGTCCCGTGGGCCCGGGTGCATTCGGACAGGGAGAGGAACGACAGATGCTTGACGCGTCCGATGGCTATGTGACGGAAGACGGCCGCAAGATCGGCGGCGTGGTGATGGAAATGAAGAACATCACCCTGCGTTTCGGCGGCGTGGTGGCGATCAAGGATATTTCCTTTGACATCCGCGAGGGGGAGATCCGCGCGATCATCGGTCCGAATGGCGCCGGCAAATCGTCGATGCTGAACGTGATTTCGGGCTTTTACATCCCGCAGGAAGGCGAGGTCTGGTTCCACGGCGCCAAACGTCCGCCGATGAAACCGTTCGAGGTGGCGCAGCAGGGGATCGCGCGCACGTTTCAGAACATTGCTCTGTTCGAGGGTATGAGCGTGCTCGACAACGTCATGACCGGCCGGCTGACACAAATGACTGCCGGGATCGCGGCGCAGGCGCTGTGGAAAGGGCGGGCCGAGGCCGAGGAGGTTGCCAACCGGGAGGTGGCCGAGAAGATCATCGATTTTCTCGAGGTCCAGCATATCCGCAAGACCCCGGTCGCGCGGCTGCCCTACGGGTTGAAGAAACGGGTCGAACTGGCCCGGGCATTGGCCGCCGAACCCAAGCTGCTGCTGCTCGACGAACCGATGGCGGGGATGAATGTCGAGGAGAAGGAGGACATGTGCCGCTTTATCCTGGATGTGAACGACGAATTCGGCACCACCATTGCCCTGATCGAACACGACATGGGCGTGGTCATGGATCTCAGCGACCGGGTGGTGGTGATGGATTACGGCAAGAAGATCGGCGATGGCACGCCGGACGAGGTGCGCAGCAACCAGGAGGTGATCGATGCCTATCTGGGGGTGTCCCATGACTGAACGGGCGCGCGGCACAGACGGAACCCGTCGGGGAGGGGGACATGCCTGAACAACTGCTTTTCGCGATCGAGGTCACGCTGAACGGCCTGATGGCCGGTGTGCTCTATGCGCTGGTGGCGCTGGGATTTGTGCTGATCTACAAGGCCTCGGGCATCTTCAACTATGCTCAGGGGGTGATGGCGCTGTTCGCGGCGATGACCCTGGTGGGCATCATGCAGGGGCAGGTGCCGTTTTCGCAT
>CAYGNB010000331.1:0-1253 GCA_964351135.1 uncultured Rhodobacterales bacterium
GTGCCGATCACCATCTTGCCCACACGCGGCGCGCCGGTTTCGGCCAGCAGCGGTTTCAGGATCGCCATGCCACCCTTCATCGCGTTGGCGGCCAGCAGTACCTCGGGAACGAACAGGATGCCGTCGCGGAAATCGTTGCCGACGATGGTCATTCCGCCCACCAGTGCCTCGGTGAGGACCTTGTAGGGTGCCCATTTACGGTCGAGCAGGATCTGCACCCCTTCCTCGATCTCGTCCTTGAGCCCGTCATACAGGTCGTCGAACATCTGTTCGACCAGTTCCTCGTCGTTCAGTTCCGACAGGATGATGTCGTCTTCTTCCGACATGGGCACTCATTCCTCACGTGGCGGGGGCGGATGCCCCGGTGGCGGTCTGCTTTTCTTTTTGCCTGAAGGTCACCGGCGGACTGCGGTAAATGCGACATTGGCAATGCAACAACCGACCTATAGGCGACCTGCGGCCGTAATAGTAATGAGAAATTTGCAGGAAGATCATGGGTGAATTGCAAATGTTCGCTAAATGTTCTATTTCCGTCTCATGCAAACACCCAGAGGGATCGAAGAATCGCGGCGTCGCGGGCGCGGGGCATCGAGCAACGCCGCCGGCCGGTACGATCTCGGTCGGGAAGAGGTCGGGGACGGTTGGGATATCCCAGAAGACAGGCCGGCCTTTCCCACCCAGGTAACCTTTGAACGCCCGCGCAGCATCATCAGCTGGAACCGGTCGCCGGACCTGCCGTTCGACCGGTCGATCAATCCCTATCGTGGCTGCGAACACGGCTGCATCTACTGTTTTGCGCGTCCGACGCATGCCTATCTCGGGCTTTCGCCGGGGCTGGATTTCGAAACCCGACTGGTGGCGCGGCCGGAGGCCCCGGAGGTGCTGGAGCGGGAGTTGCGGGCGAAATCCTATCGTGTCGCGCCCATGGCGATGGGCACCAATACCGACCCCTATCAGCCGATCGACCGCGACCTGAAGATCACGCGCCAGTGTCTGCAGGTACTGGCGACATTCAACCACCCGGTGGCCATCGTGACTAAGGGGGCGCTGGTCGAACGCGACCTCGACATCCTCGCCGGCATGGCCGGGCGCGGGTTGGCGCGGGTGGGGATTTCGGTCACCACCCTGGACGCGGGGCTGGCGCGCCGGATGGAACCGCGCGTACCGGCGCCGGCCCGCAGGCTGGCAGCGATCCGGGCGCTGACACAGGCAGGCGTTCCGGTTCGGCTGATGGTGTCGCCGGTGGTGCCGGG
>CAYGNB010000331.1:1353-3803 GCA_964351135.1 uncultured Rhodobacterales bacterium
TGGGACGAACGATATCGCGCCGAAGGGTTCCTGTTCGGCACTGAGCCGGCCGTGTTTCTGCAACGCGAAGCGCGATGGCTGGAGCCGGGGTCGCGGGTGCTGTGCGTGGCCGACGGCGAAGGGCGAAACTCGGTGTACCTGGCAGGACAGGGCCACAGGGTGACGGCCTTTGACGCGTCGCCCGTGGCGCTGGACAAGGCGCGGGGGCTCGCGGAGGCCCGTGGCGTTTCGGTGGAGTTCCACGCGGCCGGGATCGAGGACTGGGATTGGTCATCCGGCTTCGATGCGGTGGTCGGGGTATTCATCCAGTTTGCCGGCCCGGTCTTGCGCGCACGGCTGTTCGGCTGGATGGGGCAGGCGGTCCGGCCCGGTGGCCTGCTGCTCTTGCACGGCTACGCGCCGCGCCAGGTGGAATACGGAACCGGAGGGCCGCCCTGTGCAGAGCAGATGTACACCGAGGATCTGCTTCGTGCCTCGTTCCCGGACTGGGACATTCTGCGGCTGGCGGATTACGATGCCGAGGTCGCAGAGGGATCGGGCCACAAAGGTCGCTCCGCGCTGGTCGACATGGTCGCGCGAAAATCGGGCGGATAGCATTTACCTTCGTAAATCCGGGCCGGATACCAAAGTTATTTCAGGTCGTTATAAGGGATTCCTGAACAAACGGTCGAGGGTCGTCCGGGTCAGCCCCGGCGCCGTCCCCGGCGCGCGCGCGGCTGCGGTGCATCGTCGCCGGTGCCGTCGTTGATCGAGGAAAACGCGCCCAAGGCGGCCGTGATCTGATCCAGCGTGGGCCGGTCGCCGCGCGGGCGGGTGTCGAGCGCCTCGCGCATCATCGAGAGGTGTTCCGGCATCGTGCCGCAGCAACCGCCGATGATCCGGGCGCCGCAATCGCGGGCCATGGCCGCGTAATCGGCCATCAGCGCCGGTGTGCCATCGTAATGGATGTGGCCGTCCACATATTTGGGGATGCCCGCGTTGCCCTTGGCGATAATCGGCCGCTCGGTGCCCTGCGCGGCAAAGCCCAGCACCGTGCGCAGCAGGTCCGCCGCGCCAGTGCCGCAATTGGCGCCGAACCCGACCGGCGGGTTGGCCAGTTCTTCGACCATCTGGGCGAGGGCGGCCGAGGTGACGCCCATCATCGTGCGCCCCGCCGTGTCAAAGCTCATGGTGCCGCACCAGGGCATATCGGCCAGCGCAAAGGCTTCGGCCGCGGCGCGGTATTCTTCGGGGGCGCTGATGGTTTCCAGCCACAACACGTCTGCGCCGCCCTCTTTCAGGGCTTCGGCCTGTTCGTGGAACATTTCGACCGCCAGCGCGTGGGACAGGGTGCCCACCGGTTCCATGATGTCGCCTGTGGGACCGACCGATCCGGCAACGATGATCGTCCGGTCGGTGGTATCCGCAACCTCGCGCCCGAGTTCGGCGCCGACGCGGTTCAGTTCGCCGACCCGGCGCTGCGCGTCGTGCAGTTTCAGCCGGGATGCGTTGCCGCCAAAGGTATTGGTCAGGAACAGGTCGCTGCCCGCATCGACCGCGCCACGGTAAAGCGCGATGATCTTGGCAGGTTCGTCGATGTTCCACAGCTCCGGCGCATCGCCCGATTGCAGCCCCATGTTGAACAGGTTCGTCCCGGTCGCGCCATCGGCGAGCAGCACGTCATGGGTTTCGAGAAAGGCGGTAACGGCGTCGGTCATGGAAACGGTCCTGTCGGGAACGGCAATTGGCGCAAAAGTCAGCGCCCCCGTCTGTCATGGACGGGGCGCGGAGACAAATGCGAAATTTTCAAGACGATGATGAGCCGCGAACCAATCTGCCGCTCAGTCCGCCTCGGCCATGATCTGCGCCTTGGCTTCGGGCAGCAGCTCGATCATCTTGGCGCGGATCGCGTCCGAGGTCACATGACCTTCGAGATCGGCGGTGATCCGGCGGACCAGTTCGTCGTGCTTGACGTCGTTCACCTCTGACACGGCCAGGGATTTCGCATAGGCTTGGGCGTCATCGCCGTTCTTGCCCATCAGGCCGGCGGCCCAGAGGCCCAGCAGCTTGTTCCGGCGCACGAGCGCCTTGAACTGCATTTCTTCGTCATGGGCGAACTTGGATTCGAATGCGTGTTCGCGATCGTCGAAAGTGGTCATGGGTTTTGCTCCATCGGGCAATGCTGGCGTTGACAGAGATATGCCGCCACCGGAGCGACTTCGCAAGGGGGAGCGCTTGCGACATCGTGGTCCTTGCACTAAGAGAGCGCCAACGAGACGGGACCGTTGCCCCGTCCGCTTTCCCGAAAGGCCCGACATGGCGCGTCGCAAGAAAATTTACGAAGGTAAGGCGAAAATTCTGTACGAAGGCCCCGAGCCGGGCACCATCGTGCAGTATTTCAAGGACGACGCCACCGCCTTCAACGCCGAGAAGAAGGATGTGATCGACGGAAAGGGGGTTCTGAACAACCG
>CAYGNB010000332.1:0-3802 GCA_964351135.1 uncultured Rhodobacterales bacterium
GCCGGCGAAATGCTGGACTGGGAGGCTCCGACCGGGGGCTACCTGCTGACCGCCTGCCTGGCGACCGGGCGGTGGGCCGGGCGTGCCGCCGCGCGGTGGCTGCGGCTCTAGGCTGCCCTGGCCGCGGCGCGGGTGAACGCATCGCGCGCGCGCATCCGTTTGCCATAGGCCTTGAGCGCGTCGTTTTCGACCGGAAAGCCAGCGCTGTGCGCCCAGTTCAGGCAATGGGTGGCGATGATGTCGGCGATGGTCATCGTCTCACCCTGCAGGAACGGGCCTTCGAACCGGTCGGCCAGCCGGGCGAGGTTGCCGGCGAATTCCCATTTCAGGCTGTCCTTGATCGCGGGCATGCGGCGGTCCTCGGGCAGGACAAAGCTGTGCCGCGCGGCAGTCCAGAGCGTCGCGTCGAATTCGTCCAGCAGGCAATGGGTCAGCGCGTCCTGCCGGGCCCGCTCCAGCGTGCCCGCCGGGTGGGTCAGCACACCGTGCTTGTCGGCGAGATAGGTCAAGATCGCGGTCGAATCGGTTAGCGCCACATCGTCCTCGATCAGCACCGGCACCTTGCCCGACGGGTTGTGCGTGGTGACCACGTCGCTGCGCGGAGACGCGGGATCAAGCTCGTAGGGCAGCCCGGCCTCTTCCAGAAACCAGAGCACCCGGAACGCCCGCGTGTGCGGATTGCCAATCAGTTTGTACATGAAACTTCCCCTGCTGTCGGATGCGGCCAATCTAGACGGGTTGGCCCCGCGATCAACAGGCAGGATCAACGGGCCTGCGCGAGCATGGCCAGCCGGATCAGCGTCCGTTCGACCAGCGCCATCGCCGGGGCGGCCTGCCCGGCCGAGCGCAGGGTCAGATCGGTGTCGGTCAACGCCTCCAGCGCCGTTTCCAGCTTGGCCGCGGTCCAGTGGCGCGACTGCCGCAGCAGCGTGTCGCGACGCGGACCGAACACTGGCGGGCGCAGCCGTCCGATACCCTGCGACGGGCCGCCGGGATCGGCTGCCATGGTGTAAAGCGTGCGGAAATGCCGGGTGGCGCCGATACACAGCGCCGTCGGGTTGGTGCCCTGCGCCTGCAGGCGCCGGACCAGCGTGCCGATCTCTCCGCTGCGCGATTCGGCAACCGCGTTCAGCAGATCGTCCAGCGCGGCCTCGGTCGAAACCGGGGCGCAGGCGTCGATGTCGGCCAGGGTCAGCGGCGTGGAATCGCCGTATTTGTAGAGACCGAGCTTGTCGATGAAGCGCGCGAAGTCGCCCGGTCCCAGGTCGCCGGCAAGCTGCATCAGGCGCGCCATTTCCTCGCGTCCCGGTTCGGCAATCCCCGCCCCGGTCAACAACCGTCGGGTTTCCTCGGCCGATGGCGGATCGTCGTAGATCGCGGCGGCCAGACAATCCTGGCGCGTTTCGAACAGCTTGCGCAGGGCCGATCCCTTGCGCAGCGATCCCGCCGTTACCACGATCTGGGCATCGCCGTCGCGCCAGTCCTCGAGCGCGGCCTCAACAGCGGGCGCGATCATGTCCTGCGCCTGTTCGACGAAAACGGCGCGGGCACCGGCGAAGAACCCGACCGCTTTGACCGCATCCGTCAGCGCCGCCGGGTCCTTGCGCAGGTCCGGTCCCTGCAGGCGGGTCAGGCGCATTTCCTCTTCGGCACCCGGTCCCAGCAGGGCCGCCAGAACCTGCTGACGTTTCAGCGCCACGCGCATCGCGTCCGCCCCGTAGATCAGCAACCCGGCGCGCTTGGGATCGGGCGCAGCAAAGTAGCGCTCGGCGTCGCGCGGCGACAGTTTCATGTGCCGAGATCCGCGGTGGCATAGAGCTGCGCCACGATCTGGTCGGCGAGAATGGTCATCAGCCGTGCGTTCGCGTCGCGTTCCGCCGCCAGCGTTTCAACGGTCGATCCGGTGGCTGAATAGCCGGTGAAGTTTTGTACTTCGCCGGAGGCCAGAACCCGATCGCTATCGATCGGGCGCAGTTCATAGGCGACCCGGCCGACGACGCTGTAGCGGGTGATGTCGCTGGCGGCGGTGATCGCCTGACCCTGCGATTCCGTTATCAGCACATATCCCAGCCGGTAGGCCGGTGTGGCGGGGCGTCCCAGCCGGTCCTCGAGCTCTTCGACCAGCAGATAGGAGTCGGCGGTTTCCGGGGGGGCGACTTCGACCCGGCCGCGCAGGGTGCTGGCCGTGCTGCCCGGCGCGTAGACCGGGGTAAAACCGCAGGCCGCCAGTGCCGGGGCCAGCGCGAGCAGGCCCAGAACCTTGCGGCGGCCCGGAGCGGCGTCAGACAACGACATTCACGATCCGGCCCGGCACAACGATCACCTTCTTCGGTTCCGCCCCGTTCAACACTCTCTTCACCGCGTCCTGTTCCAGTGCGATGGCTTCAACTTCGTCCTTGGACAGCGCCTTGGCAACACTGATCTCGGCGCGGCGTTTGCCATTGACCTGGATCGGCATGGTCACGGTATCCTCGACCAGCATCGTCTCGTCCGCCTGCGGCCAGGGGGCCGCGGCGCACAGGCCCTCGCCCCCCTGCTGGCGCCAGATATCCTCGGACAGGTGCGGGGTCATCGGGGCCATCAACTGGGCCAGCGTCATGATCGCTTCGCGCATCACCGGATAGGACGCCCCGGCCTTGGACAGGGTGTTGGTGAAGGCATAGAGCTTCGCGATCGCCGCGTTGAAGCCGAAGCTTTCGACCCCCATGGTCACGTCATGGATGGTCTTGTGCATCTCGCGCAGCAGCGCGTCGTCGCCGTTGCCCGGCGCGTCGCGGTCCATCTGGCCGATGCGGTCGCACAGGTTCCAGACACGGGTCAGGTGCTTGTGCGCGGCCTCGGCCCCGGCGGCGGTCCATTCCACGTCGCGTTCCGGCGGGCTGTCGGACAGCACGAACCAGCGCGCGGTGTCGGCCCCGTAGGACGAGATGATCGACACCGGATCGACGACGTTCTTTTTCGACTTCGACATCTTGGCCGAAGGAATGATCTCGACCGGGGTGCCGTCGGCCAGTTTGCCGTCGGTCACATCCTCGGGCAGGTGATAGACCGGGCGGCCGTTGCCGTCGCGGGTCTGATAGATCTCATGCGTGACCATGCCCTGCGTGAACAAGGCGTCGAACGGTTCGATCGCGCTGGCGGGCAGGTGTCCTGTGATATGCATCGCGCGGGCGAAGAACCGCGAATAGAGCAGGTGCAGGATCGCGTGTTCGATGCCGCCGATATACTGGTCCACGTTCATCCAGTATTCGGCATCTTCCATCCGCGTCGGCGTTTCGGCATCCGGTGCGGTGAAGCGGGCGAAGTACCACGACGAGTCGACAAACGTGTCCATCGTATCGGTTTCGCGTTTCGCGGGCGCCCCACAGGACGGGCAGGTGCAGTCGCGCCAGGTCGGATGCCGGTCGAGCGGATTGCCGGGGATCGAGAAGTCGATCGGCGCGCCGCCCTCGTCATAGGGCAGTTCGATTGGCAGGTTTTCCTTTTTCTCGGGAACCACGCCGCAGGCATCGCAATGCACCACCGGGATCGGGCAGCCCCAATAGCGTTGCCGTGACAGCCCCCAGTCACGCAGCCGGTAACGGGTGACGCCCTCGCCCCAGCCGGCGTTTTCGGCAAAGGCGATGGTGGCGTCGATGGCGTCTTCTCCGGTTGCGACATCCAGCCCGGCGAAATGGTCAACCCACTGAACCTTTTCCGTTTTCGGCGGAACAAAGGCGTCGGTTCCGACCGGTTTGGGATCGTTCAGCGCAAAGAAGGTGTCGATCACCGGCAGGTCGTATTTGCGGCAGAAATCCAGGTC
>CAYGNB010000333.1:0-3777 GCA_964351135.1 uncultured Rhodobacterales bacterium
AATAAGCGGATCGGACCCGGGGGCGGTACCCGGCGGCTCCACCAAAATCCTTTGTTGGAGGATCATGGGGCCGAAACAGGATCGACGAACGTGTAAAGGGGTTGGCTTTGTCCCGGCGGGGTACCACCGTTATCGGTCCGTAAAGCATAATTGCCAACAACAATCGTGCTCCGGTTGCTGTCGCCGCTTAAGCGGTGCCAAAAACCGAAATCTAAGCCCTTGCACCTAGCCGTGTAAGGCGGGGTTCGCAGGCACCTGGCAACAGAAGCCTGCACTTTCTCCCTCTTTGACGCCCCTCGGCCTTCCCCGATCGTTTGTGGCTCCGCGTACCACGCGAAGGCCCCCGGCCGGTGAAAATATCTATCTTTCCTGCCCTGCGGCGATAAGGTGATCCCGTACCGGCCATTTTGCCGGCGCAGGATCATTGCGCATACGATCGGAGGTTTTCATGCCCGAAGACGTCAAATCCCTGACCAAGAAATGCACCGACCTGGAGAAAAAGCTCAACGCCGCCGAAGCCAAGATCAAGGCGCTGGCCGACAGCATGACCAGCCCCAAGGACATCGAGAAGTATATCGACGTCCTTCGGAAGGAATCGAACAACAGCGAAAAGAGCGTGAAGCGCGAAATCGAACTGCAGAAGAAGGCGAGCGAAGCGCTGGTAAAACAAGAAACGCAAAAGGCGCTCAAACAGGTCGAGAAGATGAACCTCGAAAGCCGTCTGACACGACTGGAAGCACTGGTTCACGCCGCGCTGGCAAAATAGGCGGTTGCACGGCGACTTTCGCCATGGCCACCCAGCCACCGATGTCCGAGCTGACCCGGGTTTTCGGCCGGATCGGCCTGCTTTCCTTTGGCGGGCCGGCGGCACAGATCGCGCTGATGCACCGCGAACTGGTGGAAACCCGTGACTGGCTGGACGACGATACCTTTCTGAGGGCGCTGTCGCTCTGCACCCTCCTGCCGGGTCCCGAAGCGATGCAGCTGGCCACCTATGCCGGCTGGCGGCTGCGCGGCGTGGCTGGCGGGCTGGTGGCAGGCGGATTGTTCGTGCTGCCGGGGGCCGTGGTTATCGCTGCACTGGCTGCGCTCTACGTCGCCGCCGGGGATCTTCCACTGGCGCATGCGGCCTTTCTCGGGATCAAGGCGGCGGTGGTCGTGATCGTGGTGCAGGCGCTGGCCGCACTGTCGCGGCGCGCCCTGCACGGCCCTGCCGACCGGGCGCTGGCGGCCGGCGCCTTTGTCGCCATCTTCGCGCTCGGCTGGCCGTTTCCCCTGATCATCGCAATCGCCGCCCTGTGGGGCTGGTTCACCCCGAACGGCGATATCTCCCGCGCCCCGAACATCCCGCATCGCCCCGTCGATGCCCGCCCGCTACGCACCGTCGCGATCTGGCTGCCGCTCTGGCTTGGACCGCTGCTGGTGCTGACGCTGACCGGGCCGCCGCTGCTGGCCGATCTCGGCTGGTTCTTTGCCTGGCTGGCGGTGATCACCTTTGGCGGCGCCTATGCGGTACTGGCTTACATGACCCAGACCGTGGTTCAGGACCACGGCTGGATCACCACGGCACAGATGATCGACGCGCTGGGACTGGCGGAAACCACGCCCGGACCGCTGATCCTGGTTACCCAGTTTGTCGCCACCCTCGCCGGGGCGGCCCAAGGCGGCGCCGGCTTTGCTTTGGCAGCCGGAGGTGTGGCGCTGTGGGCCACGTTCGTACCTTGTTTCCTGTGGATATTCCTCGCCGCGCCCCAGCTCGACCGCCTAGCCGCCCTGCCCCGCCTGTCCGCCGCGCTGCGCGCAATTACAGCGGCCGTGGTCGGCGTGATCCTGAACCTGTCGGTCTGGTTCGCGCTGAACGTGTTCTTCGGTCCGACCGAACAGACCGACCTGGGGCCGCTGTCGCTGCCGCTGCCCGCAATCTCGGGCTTCGACGCACGCGCGCTGGCCCTGGCTGCGCTGGCGGCGCTGCTGCTGATCCGCATACGGCTTCCCCTGCCCGCAACGCTGGCAGTCATGGCCGCGGCGGGCGTGATTTTAGGAATGGTTCCGTGATCTCAATGCGCTTTCGCTTCGGTGCGAATCTCTTATAAGATGGGCGTAACAGATGCGGAGGCTGCGATGAGCGCCCAGATCGATTATGGCAACCTGATGCACAGCGCGATGCGCGGGCTGATCAGGACCGTGCTGCGGGACGTGGCCGAACGCGGGCTTCCCGGTGCGCATCATTTCTTCATCACCTTCGACACCACCCATGACGGCGTGCAGATGGCCAGCTGGCTGCGCGACCGCTACCCCGAGGAAATGACGGTGGTGATGCAGCACTGGTTCGAGGATCTCGAGGTCGGTGAGGATGAATTCTCGGTCACGCTGAATTTCGGCGATGCGCCGGAAAACCTGCGCATTCCCTATGACGCGATCAAGACCTTCGTCGATCCGTCGGTCGAGTTCGGGTTGCGGTTCGAAACAGCCGAAGACGACGAGGACGAGACGGCAGAGGCCATCGAGGATGCCGATCCCGATCAGGCACCACAGCCCGAGGAATCCCGGTCCGACGCCGAAATCGTGTCGCTCGACAGTTTCCGCAAGTAGCCCGGCCGAGTCTCACTTCCGTTCGAGGAAGGTATCGACCGACCGCATCTGCCGGCCATTGCGGTGGCTGGTGAAATGCAACTGCAGTCCGCCATCCGCCAGGGTACGGTCGAACTGCTGCATCTCGTAGTCGCCACGATCGTCGACGAACAGCGAAAAGACGGTCATTGTATCGCCTTCAATCCGCGCCCAGACGAAAGGATCGCCCTTCATCGGGTCCATCGGAACCTCGTGGCCGAACACGTTGGTCTGCATCGCCGCCGCAAAGATGCCGGACCGGTCGCTGGGCCTGAAATCGATCTGGTAGCTTTTCGTGCGCGGCGTGGTATCGGGGTAGAACGAGGTCGATTCCCACGCCACCGAGAACTCGTCCCTCTTGCCCGCCGAAATCGTGACCGACATATCGCGCGGGGTGACCGTGCCATCGGACAGCACCAGCTCGGCCGATCCTTCGTAATGACCGACGAAACGGCTGGCATCCGCCATCGCCACCAACGGCAGCGCCATCAGCACCAGCAACGACAACAGGCTTCGGACGGACAGACAAGACATGGCAAACCCCTGCTAGCATCCCGGGCGGATCGCCCCGGACACGAGAATAGCAGCCCCGGAGCGCCGGGCAATGCGGTGCCTGCGCGCAACTGGCCGATTGCGCGGACCGGACCGGGCCGCTAAACGGCATACGACAGCATTCCTGACGGAGCAGACCGATGGCCGAGACCCGCACCGAGACCGACAGCTTTGGACCGCTGGAGGTGCCCGCCGACAAGTACTGGGGCGCCCAGACCCAGCGGTCGCTGATGAACTTTCCCATCGGCTGGGAAAAACAACCCGTCGCCATCGTCCGCGCGCTCGGCGTGATCAAGCAGGCCTGCGCCATGGCCAACAAGGCGAATGGCAAGCTGGATGCCCGGCTGGCCGACGCGATCATCGCCGCCGCGTCCGAGGTCGTCGCCGGCAAGCTGGACGAAAACTTTCCGCTGGTGGTGTGGCAGACAGGCTCGGGCACCCAGTCGAACATGAACGCCAACGAGGTGATCGCCAACCGCGCCATCGAGATGCTCGGTGGCGAAATCGGCTCCAAGGACCCGGTCCATCCCAACGACCACTGCAACATGGGGCAGTCGTCCAACGACACCTTCCCCACCGCAATGCACATCGCCACCGCGATGACCGCGCGCGACG
>CAYGNB010000334.1:0-3762 GCA_964351135.1 uncultured Rhodobacterales bacterium
ACCGGCCTGTCACGCCGGGGGTCGCGGGTTCGAGCCCCGTCAACCGCGCCATTTCTTCACAGCGTTCCTGTAACCGAATTCGCGCGATCCGACCTGCGCCGTTATGGCAGAGGATCAGGCCGGGCCTAGTGCTGCGTGACCCAGACCCCTGCGCCCATCAGCGCGATTCCGGCGGCGCGGGTGGCGGAAAGCGGGCTGACCTGCGCGCCAAAGAGGCCGAAATGGTCGATCAGCGCGGCGCTCATCAATTGCCCCAGCAGCACGAAGAACACCGCATTTCCGATGCCGAACACCGGCGCCACATAGGTGATCGACAGGACGTAGAACGCCACCAGAAGACCGGCCAGAAACAGGTGTTTGGGGGCCGCCGGAGCGCGCGACAGCGCCTGGGGGCCGGTCACCAACGTTGCCAGCGCCGTGGCGCTCAGCGCGACGACGAAGAGAATCGCCGCCGCCGCCGCCGGCGACCCGATCAGTTTGCCCAGTTGCGCGTTCAACGCGGCAAGCACAGGAATACCTATGCCGGCTGCCAGCATGATCAGCGCATATTGAGTCATCCCGCTCTCCGAACTCTGGCCCACCTTGATCGGGATCATTGCTATCCCCGGGCGTATGTACAAGTCTTGTGTTGAACCGTTGCGCAAACAAGGGAACCGAACATATGCGACCAACCTACCTGATACCGGCAGTTACGCTGGCACTGATATCGGCGGTGCCCGCTGCGGTCGCCCAGGATGCCGAGGCGGGCGAAGCCGATTACCGTACGCATTGCGCGACCTGCCACGGGATCGAGGCAACGGGGCAGGGACCGATGGCGGGGGTCATGCTTATCGCGCCCACCGATCTGACCGGGCTCAGCGCGGGCAATGGCGGGGTGTTTCCCACCGAACGGGTGGTCAAACGGATCGACGGGCGCGATCCGCTGGTAAGCCACGGCAGCCCGATGCCGGTCTACGGCGATTTCTTCGAAGGCAGCGATGCGGCGCTCAAGGCGCCCAATGGTCAGCCGATTCTGACCAGCCAACCGATTGTGGACCTTGTCGCCTTCCTGATTTCCATCCAGAAATGATCTGATCGCAACAGAAAGACGCTTCCGCATGACCCGCCTATATACGTTTGCCGCCTTGCCGGTTCTGGCTCTCGCAGCAGCCTGCGCCGTCAACGACATGCCCGATGCCACCGAGGGCGCACAGCTCTTTGCCACGAACTGCACCGGCTGCCATGGCGAAGATGCCACCGGGGGCGTTGTTCTGGCGGATGGACGCAAGACACCGAACCTGACCACGATTGCCGCCCGCAATGGCGGTACGTTCCCGCGCGCGGCGGTGCTGTCGCAGATCGACGGGTACGGACAGGACCGGACCGGCCTGGCGGCGATGCCGGAATATGGCGCGCTGCTCGAGGGCGACCTTGTCCCGGTGGACGTCGATGGTACGCTGACTCCAACGCCACGTCCGCTCGCCGCGTTGCTGGCCTATCTGGAAAGCATCCAGAAAGAGTGATCAGGCGCAGATGCCGTTCAGTTCGGCGCCTTTCCATGGCAGGTAGACATCGCTTTCGCGCCCCCGCGCGGGCAGGTCGGTGACGGGAAAGGCGCCCTTCAGCATGGCATGCAGCCGCTTGGTACGCGCGGCCTGCGGTGCCAGCGCGCGGCAACACACGTATTCCTCGACGATTGCACCCTGTTGTTCATATCCGAAGGACAGGAACTCGGGCGCACCGTCGAGGTCGAACAGGTAGGGATCGTCGGAGCGACCGTGTTCGGCCGCCGCGCGCAGCGGGGAATAGCCGGTGATACGGCGGTTCTGCCATTGCCAGACATGGGTCATCTCATGGGCGAACAGCATCGCCGGCACCAGATACACCCGATCCGGCCAGCCCTGCAGGTAGTCGTCGAGATACCAGTCATCGGTAAAATGCACGGTGTTCAGCAGGGTGACCGCGACCGGGCGGACGGTGACGGTATCGCCTTCGGATGGTGGCAGGATCCGTTCCCGGCAGCTCTTGCGCGGGCGCGCCTGGCGGCGGAATGTGACGGCGTTCAGCGGGGCGCCGGGGACCAGCCGCACGCGGCCGGCGTCGATCGCGTCGCCCTGGAGCCGGGCAACGAATGCCGCCTCGGCGTCGGTCAGCTTGCGACCGCAACCGGTGCAGAGCAGCGCCAGCAGCAACAGGCGGGTAAACAGGCGCAACCGCGGCACGGGGTCAGAGACTCATTGCCAGAACCCGGCTGATCTCGGTCAGCGACCGGCCGGACTGGTCCATCCATGTGTTGAACGCACCCTGCACGGCGCGCATCGACGTTTTCGATCCGGCGGGCTTGTCGATCACGCCTTCGGCAATCAGCCGCGCGGTCACGTCCCGCGACAGGATGAAGCTGTCGCGCCCGGAGAACCGCATCGCATACTGGCCGGTCGCGCCGCCCAGCCGCGCGCCACGGGTCTTGAGCAGATCGAGCAGCCCGATGAAATCCGTGGACGGCCAACCGCCCAGCACCTTGCCCGCGCCGCCGTCGTCCCGCAGCTCCAGCAGAAAGGCCGCATTATCGCGGATCGTCGCGATCTTGGCCGCGTTCCGAACGATGCGCCGGTCGGCCAGCAGCGCGTCGAACCGGTCGTCGTCCATGAAGGCGCAACGATGCGGATCGAACCCGTCGAAGGCGGCTTCGAACCCGTCCCATTTCGTCTCTATGACCTTCCAATTGAACCCGGCCTGAAAGATGCATCTGGTCAGCGTGGCCAGCCAGCGGTCATCGGGTATGGCGGCCAGTTCTGCGGCGCTCTTGGGTCGCTGCAGTTTCGCCTCCAGCGCTGTCGACCCCCCATGGCGGTCCGCGGCGATCTGGTAAATCTCGTCGAATGTACGCATGAAATACGAGCCCCGATGTTGACCGGTGCCACGGACTATAGCCGGTTTCGTCGCCCTGCCAACCGGGCGCGCGGTCACGGTTTGCGCAGGTCGGCCAGCGATTTACCCAGCCGGAACGGGGCGGCGAAACTGACCAGGCACAGCGCGATCACCTGCAGGACGAGAATATAGGCATTGGCCTGCAGATGCTCCCATTCCGCCTTGAGCCGGCGCAACTGTTCGATCAGACCCTCATAGCTGCGGGCGAGGATCAGGAAATCGCCTGCCACGGCCGGCACCTTGCGCCGGACCGTGTCGACCGCCGCCTGCGTCGGGTCGTCCAGCGCGGCAAAGGCCAGAAACTCTGCGGGGTCGAACTGCTCGGCCATGTCTTCCATTTCTTCGCGGTCTCCGGTTGCGCGCCGGCCGGCAAGAAACTCCAGCCCGCGCAGCGGTGCCACTTCGCCCGTTACGGCGATGAACAGGGGCAGTTCGGCATTGCTGGCGGTTGAGGCCGAGAGGAATTCGATCTTTTCGCACAGCACCGCGATGTCCGGGTCATGGGGCGGGTCGCAGAACCGCAGCCGGAACCGCGCGGCGTCGCGGTCGAACGCGGCGGTCGCCGCATAGGCTACGTCGATCTGCCGGTCGAGTTTCGAGCGGTCGGAGACGTAAAGCCCCGCCACAATCGCTGCGACCGCCCCAAAGCCCCCCAGCGCGACCCAGATCAGGTCGGCCCACTGCCAGACCGGATGCCCGGCGGGCTTGCGGAACAGGAACCCGGTGGCCACGCAGCCGATGGCGAAACAGGCCAGTAACAGAGGGAGCTGGTGGTCGGCGATGAAGGACATTGGGGGAGTTTAGGGAGAGGCCGTCCGGGCGCAACGGCGATCACGCATTCGTTTGCCATATCGT
>CAYGNB010000335.1:0-3727 GCA_964351135.1 uncultured Rhodobacterales bacterium
CGCGGGCCATGTAGACCGCCCCGCCGGCCAGCGCGATGCCGACCAGCAGCACCAGCCCGAATATCGCTCGCATCTCTTGACCCCCAAATGATTATTGCCTGCGTTAGTTTTCGGCGTTCGGGTCCGCCTCGAAATCGAACCCCGCCATATGGGTCGAAACCTTGTCGCCCAGAGCCACGGTGTCGTCCTTCATGGTGGTCGCGACCAACGCGGCCAATCCGACGGCCGCGGCAGATAACACCACCCAGTCGACGGTGACGGCGCCCGATTCATCCCGGATGAACGGCCCGGATCCCTCGTCCATGACGCATCCTTTCGTTCCGCCCCCGGAGAAGAAACAGGGCCGCCTCCGGACGATGCGGATGCGGCCCCGTTCGAAAATCGCCGTTCCGGCAGTCCGATCAGGTTCAGCCTTCGCCCGCACCTTCGCCGGCGCCTTCGCCTTCGCCGGCACCCGCGCCAGCACCGCCACCGCCACCGGATGCGCCGGGATCCTTGCCTTCGAGATAGGTCGCGGTCTTGCTGGTCAGGCTGGTGGTGCCGGTCTGGATCGAGCTGTAGGCCAGCCCGGCCAGCGCGACCACGGCAGCGGTCAGAACGACCCAGTCCACCGTGACGGCACCGTCCTCGTCCTTGCGGAAGTTCTTGATGAACTTGAACATGTGATTTCCTCCATAGGAACACAGGGTATTGGTTTCGCTACGCCGCCCTCGGGTTGACCGGTTTCCGGGCTGTCCCTTGCGGTGTGGACCCAACAAAGCCCTGTGAGGTGGCCGCAGCAGGGCGCAATTGTGAAACCTTGGCAAAATCGGACCAAAATCTGCGAAAGCGATTTATTGGCAGGAAAAGAAAGGGAAAAACCTGTTTCACCGCCGCGCGGGCGATGCAGAAACACACCAATTCTGGCGAAAATGACAGATTTCCGGCAAATTTCGTGGCTGGTTTTCGATAACTCTCGTTAAAGTTGTGTGCGAAGGATGCGGAAACCGCACAGAGGCAGGCATGAATATTCGAGGGATCTCGCGCAGTGCGGCATTCGCCGTCTGTCTGGTGTTGGCGGCGCCTGCGGTCACCGCAGATACGGTGCGCGCCGATTTCTCGGCAAAGCGGGTGAAGCCGCCCGCGCCGGGTGTCACGCGCCGTATCACCGTTCAGATAGATCCCACGCAGCCCGCGTTTCCGCCGCGCGGACCGGTCGAGATCGTGACGCCGGAACCGCCAGCGCAGCGTGCCGCCGGTGGTCACGACTGGTTCTGGGACAAGATATCGCCGACGCTGGCCGCTACTGGGCCGGGCCGGCTTGGGCAGGCGTTCGACGTGCTGGCCGGGGCGGCGGGCAGCATCGCCGCGCCGCGTCTGCAGGTGTTGCAGGACATTGCCCGTGCCCATGGCACGCCGATCCTGCGGGCCACGGTGGGGCGCGACGTGTCTCCGGCGCTGGTGCTGGCGATGATCGCGGTCGAAAGCGCGGGCAGGGCCGACGCGGTCAGCCATGCCGGTGCCGCCGGGCTGATGCAACTGATGCCCGCGACCGCGCAACGGTTCGGCGTCAGCGACCGCATGCAGCCCGACGAGAACATTGCGGGCGGGGTGAAATACATCGATTGGCTGCTGGACGAATTCGGCAACGACCCGATCCTGGCGCTGGCGGGATACAATGCCGGAGAAGGCGCGGTGCGCGCCCATGACGGCGTGCCGCCCTTTGCCGAAACGCGGGATTACGTGCCGAAGGTTCTGGCGGCCTTCCGGGTCGCCGGCGCCCTTTGCACCACGCCGCCCGAACTGATCTCGGACGGCTGCGTCTTTCGGGGCCTGAACTGAGAACAGCCTGAACCGAAAACGGCCGGGGCAATGCCCCGGCCGTCGCAATTACTCGTGGCGGTGTCAGTCGACGATGGTCGCCTCGGTCGCGGCGCGCAGATCGTCCTCGGTCACGCCATCGGCGCATTCGACGATCTTCAGCCCGCCTTCGACCACGTCGAGCACGCCGAGATTGGTGATGATGCGGTCGACCACGCCCTTGCCGGTCAGCGGCAGGGTGCAGGCCTTCAGTACCTTGCTGTCGCCGTGCTTGTTGGTGTGGTCCATCACCACCACGACGCGGCCGACGCCCGCGACCAGATCCATCGCGCCGCCCATGCCCTTGACCAGCTTGCCCGGAATCATCCAGTTCGCCAGATCGCCGTTTTCGGCCACTTCCATCGCGCCCAGGATCGCCGCCGCGATCTTGCCGCCGCGGATCATGCCGAAACTGGTGGCGCTGTCGAAATACGAGGTGCGGGACAGTTCCGTGATCGTCTGCTTGCCGGCGTTGATCAGGTCCGCGTCCTCTTCGCCCTCATATGGGAAGGGGCCCATGCCCAGCATGCCGTTTTCCGACTGCAGGGTGATGTCCTTGTCGCCCACGTAGTTCGCCACCAGCGTCGGGATGCCGATGCCGAGGTTCACATACATGCCGTCTTCGAGTTCCTCTGCCGCACGCGCGGCCATCTGGTTGCGGTCCCAGGGCATCAGGCTTCCTCCCTCTTGCGAACGGTGCGCTGTTCGATACGTTTCTCGTGTTCGCCCTGGATCAGGCGGTGCACATAGATGCCGGGCAGGTGAATGTGATCGGGATCCAGGCTGCCGCGCGGCACGATTTCCTCGACCTCGGCCACGCAGATCTTGCCGCACATCGCCGCCGGCGGGTTGAAGTTGCGCGCGGTCTTGCGGAACACGAGGTTGCCGGTGTCGTCCGCCTTCCACGCCTTGACGATCGACAGGTCGGCAAAGATGCCTTCCTCAAGGATGTAATCCTCGCCGTTGAAGCTTTTCACTTCCTTGCCATCGGCGATCACGGTGCCGACGCCCGTTTTGGTGTAAAAGCCGGGAATGCCGCAGCCGCCGGCGCGCATCCGTTCGGCCAGCGTGCCCTGCGGGTTGAATTCCAGCTCCAGCTCGCCCGAGAGATACTGGCGCATGAATTCGGCGTTCTCGCCCACATAGGACGAGATCATCTTCTTGACCTGTCGTGTCTGCAGCAGGATGCCGATGCCGAAATCGTCCACGCCCGCGTTGTTCGACGCAAAGGTCAGGTCCTTCACGCCGCTGTCCTTGATCGCCTGCAACAGCAGTTCGGGAATGCCGCACAGGCCGAACCCGCCCGCCGCGATCAACATTCCGTCGCGAAGAACACCGTCAAGCGCCTCCGAGGCGGAGCCATAGACTTTCTTCATGCGATTGATCTCCCTTGATCCACTCGGTTGCACCGCTTGTGCCGTGGGGTCAGGGCAGAGTCAATTCCGTTGCTGCGCTGCCGCAATCGCGCCTGTGCCGATCAGGCTTTCTTGCGCGCGGGTTTGCGGCGGGTGCCTTTTTTCGCGGCCTTTTCGTCCAGCAATTGAACGGCCATTTCCATCGTCACCGCGGCGGGTTCCACGTCTTTGGGCAGGGTGGCGTTCACCTTTTCCCACTTCACGTAGGGACCGTAGCGGCCATCCATCACGTTGACGGGGCCGCCGCTCTGGGGATGCTCGCCCAGTTCCTTCAGCGGCTTGGCGGCAGCCCGGCCCCGGCCGCGCGGGTTGGCGCGCTTCTCGGCCAGCAGTTCGACCGCCCGGTTCATGCCGATCTCGAACACGTCGTTGGGGTCCTTGAGATTGGCATAGACCGGTTTGGCCTCGTCCGGCAGCTGGTGCATCAGATAGGGGCCGAAGCGCCCGAAATTGGCGCTGATGACGCCGCCATC
>CAYGNB010000336.1:0-2394 GCA_964351135.1 uncultured Rhodobacterales bacterium
GGCATGAAATAGTTGCCAAAACCGCCGAACAGGGCGGGGATCACCACAAAGAACATCATCAGGATGCCGTGGCCGGTGATCAGCACGTTCCAGAGGTGGCCGTTGGGCGTACATTCGCCGGCGGCCGCAGCGGTCAGACGCGCGCCCTCCATGCACATGTATTGTACACCGGGCTCCATCAGTTCGAGCCGCATGTAGACGGTGAAACTGACCGAAACGAGACCGGCTATGGCCGCGACGATCAGGTAAAGGATCCCGATATCCTTGTGGTTTGTGGACATGAACCAGCGGGTAAAGAACCCACGTTCGTCCGCGTGCCCGTGCATGGCGGCGTCAGCCATTTCGTGCCTCCTGTTGCATAGATCCACGGGCCGCAAAATCTCGGCCCATGCAGTGTCTTAGCGGTTTTAGAGCGTCAGGGCGGGTGCTTCAATGGGACAAATTGATCTACATCAAGATTAAATGTTGCGTTGCACACACCCGAATCGATGGGGCGCGGCCCAAACGAGCCGCGCCCCGCCGCGAAGAACCCGGCTTGGATCAGCCGATCAACCCGTCATCGTCGCGCTTGACGACGACTATCGACGACCGCGGCAGCACGCCTTCGCCATCCGGGAACGGCGCGCCGGGGTGCTGAATGCCGACAAAGATCGACCGGCGGTCGGCCGACCAGGTCAGGCCTGTGACCTCCGAGCCGTTCGGGCCGGTCAGGAACCGCGCGATTTCGCCCGTCACCGGGTCACCGACCAGCATCTGGTTGTTGCCCATGCCGGCGAAATCGCCTTCGTTGCTGTCGTCGCCGTCGGTCTGGATCCAGACCATGCCGGTGCTGTCGATCTGCATCCCGTCAGGCGAGTTGAACAGGTTGCCCGGGGTGATGTTGGCCGACCCGGCATAGGCATCCTCATGCACACCGGGGTTGCCGGCCATCACATAGAGATCCCATTCGAACCCGTCGGCCGCATGATTGCCGTCCACCGGACGCCAGCGTACGATCTGGCCATAGTGGTTGGCCTCGCGCGGGTTGGGGCCATTCACAGGCGTTTCGTCGCCGCCGCTGTTGGGCTTCACGCCACGGTTCTTGTTGTTGGTCAGGCAGCAATAGGCTTCAGCGGCAACCGGGCTGACCGCGACCCATTCGGGCCGGTCCATGGTGGTTGCCCCGACCTTCGACGCGGCGATACGGCTGAAGACCGCGATCCGCGCCGCGTCCATGCCGGTGGAGTCGGGCGTCAGCGCCACCCAGTCGCCGGTCATGTCGTCGTTGAACTTCGCGACGTAGAGCTGGCCTTGGTCGAGCAGCGCGGAGGTATCGGTGCCCGGCACATAAGGATCGCGGGACACGAAGCGATAGAGGAACTCGCCGCGTTCGTCATCGCCCATATAAACCACCACACGGCCATCGGGGGCCAGGGCGGTGGCGGCGTTTTCATGCTTGAACCGTCCCAGCGCGGTCCGCTTGACCGGAACTGACTCCGGATCGGCCGGGTCGATTTCGACAATCCAGCCCGCCCGGTGCGGTTCGTTGGGATTCGCGGCGGTATCGAACCGTGCGTCCCATTTATGGTAGTCATAGCCCCAACCCTCGGGGTCGATACCATAGCGACCATAACCGGCCGCAACCTCCTCGGACAGCTCCGCTTCGGCGGTAGCGCCAAAGTAGCCATTGAAGTTCTCTTCGCAGGTCAGGTAGGTGCCCCAAGGCGTCTTTCCGGCACCACAGTTGTTGAGCGTTCCCAGAGATGCGGTCCCGGTCGGGTCGGCCTCGGTCTTTAGCAGGTCGTGACCGGCGGCGGGGCCGGAAATCGCCATCGGCGACAAGTGAGTAATGCGGCGGTTCAGCGGGCTGTCCACGACGATATGCCAGCCGGTATCGTCCTCGCTGACCTCCATCACGGTAACGCCCTGCAGGTTCTGCAGCTTGCGCACGTCATCGGCAGAGGCCGGTGTCCCCTCTTGCGAGGCAGGCAGGTTGATCTTGCGGTTCACATATTCGTGGTTGACGGCGATCACCTGACGGCCATCGACCTCGAACAACTCCATCCCGTCGGTGTTTTCGCCAAAGATCCGGTCCGAGCCTTCGACGGTGCCGCCGGTGGCGGCGTCGAATTCAGGCGCATCGGAGAACAGCGGATCGCCCCAGCGCGCCAGCACCTTCCAGTTGTAGCCCTCGGGCACGTGTACGGTGTTGTCGGTGGCCGCCGGGATCGGCGTGAACGGGAACCGCGCCGACTGAGCCGCGCGCGCCGAGGTGGTGGACAACAGGCTGCCCGCCCCCATGACCGCCGCGCCCGATCCAAAGGCGACAACGCCGCGCAGGAACCCGCGCCGCGACAGCGCGCTTTCCACCACGCGGTCAAATCCGTTTTCCTCGGGCCGGGGAAATTTCAGTTC
>CAYGNB010000336.1:2494-3716 GCA_964351135.1 uncultured Rhodobacterales bacterium
TGGCCTTCATGGACATCATGCCGCGCGCGGACGGTCACCTGCTGGTGATTCCCAAGACCCCCTGCCGGAACGTGCTGGACGCCTCGCCCGAACAGCTGGCTGCGGTCATGGTCACGGTGCAGAAAATGGCCCATGCGGTGATGGTCGCGTTCGATGCGCCGGGCGTGACGATCCAGCAGTTCAACGAGGCCGCCGGCGGACAAGAGGTGTTTCACCTGCATTTCCACGTCCTGCCGCGTCACGAAGATCTCAGGCTGCGCCCGCCCGGCCAGATGGGTGACATGGATGCGATCACGGCGCAGGCCGAACGGATTCGGGCCGCGATCGCGGTCTGATCGCCCTGCCCCAGTAGCGGCGCACCCCGCTACGGCCGGTCGCCGATCACCTGACCGAAGCTGCGGAGCAGGGCGTTATCCACATCGCCCATCGTCACCGGCAGGCCCAGATCGACCAGGCTGGTCACCCCGTATTCGGTGATGCCGCACGGCACGATACCGCTGAAATGTTCCAGATCGGGGTCGACGTTGATCGACAGCCCGTGAAAGCTGACCCAGCGCCGCAGGCGAATACCGATAGCGGCGATCTTGTCCTCGGCCATCGCACCGGCGATCGTGCGAGGTTTCTTGGGCCGCTCGACCCATACCCCTACGCGCCCGTCCCGGATATGACCGGTGACGTTGAACTCTGCCAGCGCCGCGATCACCCAGTTTTCCAGTTGCTGAACGAACTGGCGTACATCACGTCCCCGTGCGCCCACGTCCAGCATCACGTAAACGACCCGCTGGCCCGGCCCGTGATAGGTGTATTGCCCCCCCCGCCGGGTGGAAATGACCGGAAACCGGTGCGGATCCGTCAGATCGGACGTCTTGGCCGACGTTCCGGCGGTATAGAGCGGCGGATGTTCCAGCAGCCAGACACACTCCCCGGCCCGACCCGCCGCGATATCCGCTGCGCGGGTTTCCATGAAGGTCACCGCTTCGTCGTAAGGGGTCAGCCCGTCGCTGACGATCCATTCCACCATACCCTGCCCTTAGCGCGCCCCGCGGCCGAGTGAAAGGGCCCGATACCCGCCCCAGGAACGGCCACCGCCGGAACCCGAAAGAGACCGCGTTTTGGGCTTCACAAGCCCGAACCGCTCGTCTATACGCCGCTCTACCAAGCCGGGATGTGCGGTCGTGGCGGAATTGGTAGACGCGCAGCGTTGAGGTCGCTGTGGGGTAAC
>CAYGNB010000337.1:0-3681 GCA_964351135.1 uncultured Rhodobacterales bacterium
TGAACCGACGAGATATCGCGCTTGCCGTTCTTGACCTCGCAATAGGTCGGAATGTTCTCCATCGGGCCGGGACGATAGAGCGCCACCAGTGCCACGATGTCCTCGATGCAGGTGGGGCGCATCCGTTTGAGCGCATCCATCATGCCGGTGGATTCCACCTGGAACACCGCCACCGTCCTGGCCTGCGCATAAAGCCGGTAGGTCGCCTCGTCATCCAGCGGAATGGCGTTGATCTCGTTTTCGGCCCCCTCGGGCGGATCGTAGAGCCGCGTGCCGTCGGCAGCCTCGTGCAGGCCGCGCCCGGTCTTTCGGATCAGATCGACCGCGTTCTGGATCACGGTCAGGGTCTTGAGGCCGAGAAAGTCGAACTTCACCAGCCCCGCCTGTTCCACCCATTTCATGTTGAACTGGGTTGCCGGCATGTCCGATCGCGGATCGCGGTAAAGCGGCACCAGCTCGTCCAGCGGCCGGTCGCCGATCACCACGCCGGCGGCGTGGGTCGACGCGTTGCGCAACAACCCCTCGACCTGCTGGCCATAGCGCAGCAGCCGCTCGACCACCTCTTCGTTGCGGGCTTCTTCGCGCAGGCGCGGCTCATCCGCGAGCGCCTGTTCGATACTCACCGGCTTCACCCCCTCGACCGGGATCAGCTTGGACAGCCGGTCCACCTGGCCATAGGGCATCTGCAGCACCCGGCCCACGTCGCGCACCGCCGCCTTGGACAGCAACGCACCAAAGGTGATGATCTGCCCCACCTTGTCGCGGCCGTATTTCTCCTGCACGTAGCGGATCACCTCTTCGCGGCGGTCCATGCAGAAGTCGATGTCGAAGTCGGGCATCGACACCCGTTCCGGGTTCAGGAACCGTTCGAACAGCAGGCTGTAGCGCAGCGGGTCCAGATCGGTGATCGTCAGCGCATAGGCCACCAGGCTGCCCGCGCCCGACCCGCGCCCCGGCCCCACCGGAATATCGTGATCCTTGGCCCATTTGATGAAATCGGCCACGATCAGGAAATAGCCGGGGAACCCCATGCTCTCGATGATGCCGAGCTCGAAATCCAGCCGTTCCTGATAGGCCTCGGGCGTTACCGCATGAGGGATCACGGCCAGCCGCGCCTGCAGCCCCGCGTTGGCCTGGCGGCGCAGTTCGTCGACCTCGTCATCGGCGAATTTCGGCAGGATCGGCGCGCGCCTGTAGGCCATGAAAGCGCAGCGTCGCGCGATCTCGACCGTGTTCTCGATCGCCTCGGGCAGATCGGCAAACAGCGTCGCCATTTCCTGCGGCGATTTGAAGTAATGCTGGGCGGTCAGCTGCCGGCGTTCGGCCTGCTGATCCACATAGGCACCCTCGGAAATACAGATCAGCGCATCATGCGCCTCGTACATTTCGGGGCCCGGGAAATAGACGTCATTGGTCGCGACCAGAGGCAGGCCGCGGTCATAGGCGATCTCCACCTGACCGCGCTCGCTCAGCCGTTCGGCACGCGGCGCGCCGTTCTCGCCGGGATGGCGCTGCAATTCGATGTACAGCCGGTCGGGATAGATCGCCGCCAGCCGATCCACCAGCGCCTCGGCAGCCTCGCGCTGGCCCGCCTGCAACAGCCGCCCCACCGGCCCGTCCGGCCCGCCGCTGAGGCAGATCAGCCCCTCGCCGTGATCCTGCAACTGCGCCAACGTCACCTGCGGCACCTGCCCGTCCCCGTCCAGATACAGGCAGGAATTCAGCTTCATCAGGTTTTCATACCCGGCCTCGGATTGGGCCAGCAGCACCAGCGGCGCCGGCGGCGCAACCTGCTCTCCGGGCCGCTGGTCCTGACAGGCCAGGTCGACCTGGCACCCCAGGATCGGCTGGATCCCGGCACCGCTGGCGGTCACCGAAAATTCCAGCGCGGAAAACATGTTGTTTGTGTCGGTCACCGCCACCGCCGGGATGCCGTGGCGACGGCACATGGCGGGCAGCGCCTTCAGCCGCACCGCCCCTTCGAGCAGCGAGTATTCGGTATGGACACGCAGGTGAATGAATCGGGGATCGGCGCTCATGACCGCAGGCTAGCCCAGCCGCCGGCGCGGCGAAAGCGCCAAGGCATGCAGCAGATGCCGGATGGCCGCCAGCCGCACTCTTTGACGAAATCAGAAAGACCTTCTATCGCGCCCTTACGCCCGGCGACGCATAACTTATGGGCATAAAACAACTTCACCCGTTGCATGGCTGCCATGCCGAACGTGCATTCCGCCCCAATGCCGCAGCGCAGAACAGCTTTTCCTTGCCAGCACGCACCCGGCTTTCCTAACCTTGACGGCACCAAGACCCGTACCCGTTTTCTACGTCGCATCGAAGACGGGCCCGAGGAAACAACCAGGTAACGCGACGGGTTTCACAAGATGGACATCACGTTTCTTCTGAACGGAGAGACTGTGGCGCTGACCGGGGTTCCACCCACGACGACCCTGCTCGACTGGCTGCGCGAGGATCGCGGCCTGACCGGCACCAAGGAAGGCTGCAACGAGGGCGACTGCGGCGCCTGCACCGTCATGGTAACCGACGAGGACGGTGCAAAGGCGCTCAACGCCTGTATCCTGTTCCTGCCGCAGCTACACGGCAAGGCGCTGCGCACGGTCGAAGGCGTCGGCGACCCAGATCGCGGCCTTCACCCGATGCAGCAGGCGATGGTCGACTACCACGGCAGCCAATGCGGGTTCTGCACGCCGGGCTTTGTCATGTCGATGGTCGCCGCCCATGCGTCCGGCGCCACAGATCACGACACACAGCTCGCCAGCAACCTGTGCCGCTGCACCGGCTACGCCCCGATTGTCCGCGCCGCCCGTGCCGCCGAACCGGCCCCGGTTCCCGGCTGGGTCGACCGGGACCGGTCTTTCCTCTTACCGGAAATATCCCAGGGGAAGGGCGCAGCCCGGGGGGCAGAGCCCCCCTGCCACGGCTTCCTGCCGCGCAGCGCCGACGAACTGGCGGAGATTTATGCCACCCACCCGAACGCCACCCTGGTAGCCGGCGCCACCGATGTGGGGCTCTGGGTCACCAAACAGCTGCGCGATCTCGATCCGGTGATCTTTCTCGCCGGTTGCCACGACCTGAAACGGATCGACATCACCGACGACACGGTGCGGTTTGGCGCGATGGTGGGCATGAACCGCATGGGGGCGGCGCTGGCCGACCTGCATCCGTCCTATGCCGAAATGATCCGCCGCTATGCCAGCGTGCAGGTGCGCCACGCCGCCACCGTCGGCGGTAACATCGCCAACGTTTCGCCCATCGGGGACAATCCGCCGGCGCTGATCGCGCTGGGGGCTACATTGCACCTGCGCAAGGGCGATACGCGTCGCGATCTGCCGCTCGAGAATTTCTTTCTCGATTACGGCAAACAGGATCGGCAACCCGGCGAATTCGTCGAGGCGGTCAGCTTTCCGCGCCAGCCCGACCGGCTGAAATGCTACAAGCCCTCGAAACGGTTCGATCAGGACATCTCGGCTGTCTGCGGCTGCTTCAGCATCGCTGTCGAAAGCGGCACCGTGCGCGACGCGCGCATCGCCTTTGGCGGCATGGCTGGCGTTCCCAAACGCGCCGCATCGGTCGAGGCGGCGCTTCGGAACCGGCCATGGAACGCGGATACCATTACCGCCGCCCTGCCTGCCTTCGACGACGATTTCACCCCGCTCAGCGATA
>CAYGNB010000338.1:0-3671 GCA_964351135.1 uncultured Rhodobacterales bacterium
ATCGACGCGGTGATGACCGGGCACAGCCACCTGGTGTTCCCCTCGTCGACCTATGACGGGTTCGACGCGGTGGACGTGGCCGCGGGCACCATCCACGGCAAGCCCGCCACCATGGGCGGGTTCTGGGGCAGCCATCTGGGCCTGATCGATCTGATCCTGGAACGTGACGGCAATGGCTGGCGGATCGTGGGCCATGAATCGGCTGCGCGCCCGATCGCCCAACGTAACGAGGATCGGTCCTGGACCGCGCTGGTGGAGGACGATACCGAGGTTCTGGCCTCGGTACAGGCCGATCACGACGCGACGCTGGCCTATGTGCGCCGCGCGGTGGGCAAGACCGACGCGCCGCTGCACAGCTATTTTGCGCTGGTGGCCGATGACCCCTCGGTTCAGATCGTGTCGATTGCGCAGAGCTGGTACATTGGCGAAATGCTCAAGGGCACCGAGCACGAGGGCCTGCCGATCCTGTCGGCCGCCGCCCCGTTCAAGGCCGGCGGTCGAGGCGGGCCGGACTACTATACCGACGTGCCCGTGGGCGATGTAGCGATCAAGAACGTGGCCGACCTGTATCTCTATCCCAATACCGCACGGGCCGTGCGGGTGACCGGGGCGCAGGTCAAGGACTGGCTGGAACGGTCGGCGGGCATCTTCAACCAGGTGGAACCCGGCGTTGCGGACCAGGTGCTGCTGAACCCCGCCTTCCCGTCCTACAATTTCGACGTGATCGACGGGGTGAGCTATGAGATCGACCTGAGCCAACCGTCCAGGTTCGACGTTGACGGCGAGATCACCAACCCGGACGCGAACCGTATCGTCAACCTGACCTTCGACGGCGCGCCGATTGACCCGGACGCCGAATTCATCATTGCCACCAACAACTACCGCGCCAGCGGCGGCGGCAAGTTCCCCGGCACCGATGGCACCACCGTCTTTGAAGGCCCCGACACCAACCGCGACGTGATCGTGCGCTATATCGTCGAAAAGGGTACGATCAGCCCGCGTGCCGACGGCAACTGGCGGTTCGCGCCGCTGGACGGGGCCACGGTCCTGTTCGACACCGGGCCGAAAGCGGCGGACTATGCCAATGATGTACCCGGCGTAACGCTTGAGGCGGCAGGGGACGGGCCGGACGGCTTTGCCCGGTATCGCATCCGCCTGTAAGTTCACGGATGCTGCAAAAATGTCAATTTTCCCTCATAGGGGGAAAATTTGAGCGATTCTCTCGTTGCACGGCAGCAGATTCGGATTATGTGAATTCCGTTGCCAGCTTTCGCTGGGTTATGCAATATGATCCCATCACCGGTGGTGTTGCTTCGCGAAAACAATAGCGCCAATGGTTTCGACACTGTGGAACCGCTGGAAAGATGCTACGCGGATGACGGGGAACGGAACAGAGGTATGACATGAACACGGTAGATGTTGTCGTAGGCAAACGTATTCGGGCATCCCGAAGAGCGCTGGGGATGAGCCAGGCCGATCTCGGCCGGGCAATCGGCGTTCGCTTTCAACAGGTCCAGAAATACGAAACCGGCGCCAACCGTGTCAGCGCATCCCGCCTCTGGGCGATTGCCGATGTTCTCGGCGTGGATGTGACCCAGTTCTTCGACGGGATCGAACCGGTCGTCGCCAGCGGTGTCGGCAAGGACGCCCGGACGCAGGATACAATGAGCTATCTGTCCGATTCCGAAAAACTCGAGCTCGTCGAGCTCTTTAGCGCACTACCGTCAATGCAACGTCAAGCCGTTCTGGCCATTGTCCGGTCCATGGCCGATTCCGAAGCGCAAGCGGCCCTGACCACGGCCACCTAGCAGGCCGCACCGGCCCGGGAGGAGAGGAAAACGTGAAGCTGATCGATCTGAGCGCACTGCCGGACGCAGACCAGCATGCGGAAGAGTTCCTCGACGAACTCTGCCAGACGCTCGAGTTCGACTTTGCCTCCTATGCCACCGCCAACCCTGTGAACGGCGATGTTCAGGGGTATGCAAACTATCCGGAAGACTGGAAGCTGCACTATACCAAGCGCGGCTACCATCATTTCGACCCGACGCTGTACCGGTCGGTGCGCAGCATCGCCCCCGTCGACTGGAATCGATTCGATCACGACGACAAGTTTCGCAAGGTGTTCCGCGACGCCAATGATTTCGGCATCTCGGAACGCGGCCTGACGGTTCCGGTTCGCGGACCTTTCGGCGAATGCGGCCTGCTGAGCGTGACACGCGACTGCTCGCAGGACGAGTGGGACAAGCTCAAGAAGAAGGTCATGGGCGATCTGCAGGTTTCCGCCGTACACCTGCATGACAACGTGATGCAGGCCGGCGTGCTGACCAAGGTCATGTCGATGCCATCCCTGTCGTCGCGCGAAGTCGAGATACTGCAATGGGTCGCGGTGGGTAAATCGCAACAGGATATCGGCGATATCCTGTCGATCTCGCACCGGACGGTCGAGGTCCACCTGAGGTCCGGCCGGGAAAAACTGGGTGCGCTGACCACACCGCAGGCCGTCGGGCGTGCGATCGGGCTCAATTTGGTGATGCCCGGCTGACGTCGCGTCAGCCCATACCCCTGTGAACGCGCAATTTTTCGCCGCTACGGGAATCCCCCAATAGATCGTTTTCTTGGCATCTGTAATTTCGACTACAGAAAAAAACTATAGGGAACGGCAATGATTATCACGATTGATGCGCTGAACAGGCACAGATTTGCGCCTGTTCTCGAGGAGATGTATCGACTGCGAGCCCGGGTCTTCCAGGATCGCTTGGGTTGGGATGTCGACGTCAAGGACGGCAAGGAAATCGATGTATTCGATGACCTCGACCCGGCCCACGTCGTTTGTCTGGATGACGACGGTGATGTCGTCGGCTGCATGCGTCTGCTGCAGACGACCGGCCCGCATATGCTGGCGGATGTGTTCCACAGCATTCTGGACGGCGAAGCCCCGCTGCGCAGCGCACAGATCTGGGAAGCGACCCGGTTCTGCGTGGACACGGTCAAGCTGACCGGCAGCAGGAAACGCAACTCGATCTCCTATGTTACGTCCGAAGTGATGATCGGCGCCTTCGAATACGCTCAGAAGGCCGGTGTCCTCGACGCGGTTGCCGTGATCGACCCGGTCATGAACAGGGTCCTGAAGCGGTCGGGGAATGCACCCTACGACTACCTGGGCACCGCCAAGCCGATGGGCAAGGTCACCGCAATGGCGGCGCTGATGGACTGCTCCGACGAGCGTATCGCCAGCATCCGCGATTTCGCCGGGATCGACCACGATGTCTTTGCGACCGACGACGAGGTCCTGGAACGCTTCTCGCGCCGTGCACGTCCGTCGCGCTCCGGTGGCAACGACGCGCCGGCTGCGGAACTTCGCGATTACTTCGCACAGCAGCTTCGCGAAGCATCGAACGATGACGAGGCCCGCGCGGTCCGTCGCCTGATGACTGCGGTTACCGAACAACTGCCGCTGGAAACGCAGGAAGCTCTCAGACGCATCGCCTGATCCTGTCAGGCGCTGCGTAGTACCACCACGACACAGCCAAACGACCCACCACTCCACACACACAACACCCGAGCCGCACTCACACACTCACACACACCCGCGCGCTCACCACTACACACACTACTCACTACCACACACGAACTACTCACACTCACTCACCAAACCACAAAGAGCCGCCCCC
>CAYGNB010000339.1:0-3416 GCA_964351135.1 uncultured Rhodobacterales bacterium
TGAGCAGCAGGTGCTCGCGCTCCCACGGGCTGATCACCTGCAGGAATTCCTCGTATTCGGCGCGTTTCACGATGGAATAGACCCGGCAGAACTCCTCGCCCAGAACCTCGTGCAGCGCCTCGGCCTCTTCGAAAAGCTGCAAGGCCTGTCCCAGGACCTGCGGGATGTCGGCCTCGCCCTCGTAGGCGTCCTTCTTGAGTGGCTTTGACGGCCAGACCTCGTTCATCAGGCCCAGATAGCCGCAGGCCAGAGAGGCGGCGATTCCGAGATAGGGGTTGCAGTCCATCCCCGCGAGCCGGTTCTCGACCCGGCGGCTGGCGGGGCCGGACAGGGGAATGCGGATGCCGGTGGTGCGGTTGTCACGGCCCCAGGCCAGGTTGATGGGGGCTGCGTGTTCCTTGACGTAGCGGCGGTAGCTGTTCACGTAAGGGGCCAGCACGGCGATGGCCGACGGCGTATAGGTCTGCAAACCGCCGATGAAGTGGAAAAACGCGTCGGTTTCCCCGCCCTGCGGTCCGGAAAAGATGTTCCGCCCGGTTTCGATGTCCATGATCGAATGATGGATATGCATGGCACTTCCGGGTTCGTTTTCGATCGGTTTGGCCATGAATGTGGCAAAGCAGTCGTGACGCAGAGCGGCCTCGCCGATCAGGCGTTTGAAATAGAACACCTCATCGGCCAGTTTGACCGGATCACCGGGCCGAATTCATCGACGGCGGTCATCGAATAGGCCTGACGCGCCGCAGCGGGCCGGCCGGAGCGGCCCATCATCGGCTCGATCGGTTTGGCGGGATCAAGGTTGCGCGCGGTGAGGAAGAACTCCATCTCGGGGGCCACGACCGGTTCCCAGCCCTGTTTGCGGTAGAGATCGACCACCCGCTTGAGCACGTTGCGCGGTGCGTAGGGCACCGGATTGCCCTTGCGGTCATAGGCGTCATGGATGACCTGCAGCGTCCAGTCGCCGGTCCATGGAGCGGCGGTGGCGGTGCTCATGTCGGGGCGCAGGATCATGTCGCGTTCGATGAATCCGCCATCGTCTTCATCCGCGGCTTCGCCCCAATCGCCGGTGATGGTCTGAAAGAAGATCGAATCCGGCAGGTGGAAATATTCCTGACGGGCGAATTTCGAGGCGGGCACCGCCTTGCCGCGGGCGATGCCGGGCAGGTCGGCGATGATACATTCGACCTCGTCAAGCCGGCGGTTTTCCAGAAAGATCCGGGCCGGTTCGGGAAGACTGTCTGTCCAGTCGGTCATGCGATGGTTCCTTCGCGGAAGAATTTTGCAAATTGGTCGGCCATGCGACCATTGTCGAGCGGCCGTCCCATACGGCTGCGGGCCTCGGTCATCAGGGCGTCGGGCACCACGCCTTTGCCGCGCGTGTCGATCAGCCCGGCGATGAAATCATCGCCATATTCGGGATGGGGCTGCACGGTGAAGGCCTTGCCGGGATAAAGCAGGGCGGCATTGGCGCAATGATCGTTCGAGGCAACGACCTGTGTCCCCTCGGGGACCGCAACCACCTGATCCTGATGCCATGCGTTGAAGGTCATGGGGGCACCGTCGAAATCATACTCCTGCTGGCCGACCGCCCAGCCGCCCGTGAACTTTTCGACCCGGCCGCCCATGGCTTGCGCGATGATCTGGTGGCCGAAGCACACGCCGATCAGCGGGCGGTCTGCCGCGACAATGTCGCGGATGAGTTGCTCCAGCGGGGGAATCCAGGGGTGGTCTTCGTAGGCGCCGTGTTTGGAGCCGGTGATGAGCCAGCCATCGGCGTCCTCGGGTCCGTCCGGGAAGACGTTTTCGACCACCGACCAGGTTTGAAATGTAAAGCCTTTGCCCGCGAGCATCCGCTCGAAGAAACCGGGATATTCGCCGAACGACTCCTTGAGTTCGTCCGGCGCAAGACCCGTCTGCAAAATTCCGATCTTCATGAAGCACCAAGGTGTTTGTCGTGTCCAAGCTATGCCGTCCGGTGCAGCACAGCAAGGGAGGGGGTCAGACCGTGTCGAGGTATATTTCGATCCGTTCCGACGGGTCCAGTTCGTCCATATAATGGATTTCCTGCTTTTTGGTCAGCACGAGGTTGCGGATCAGTTCCTCGTGGAAGATGCGCGGCATGAACGTGCTTTTCTCGAAGGCTGTCACGGCCGCGGGCCAGTCAGCGGGGATCTGTGGCAGGTCCAGCGCATAGGCGTTGCCCTTGACCGGCGGGGGTGGCGGTACGCCGTCTTCGATCCCGGTGAGGGCTGCGCCAAGAATGGCGGCCAGTGTCAGGTAGGGGTTCACGTCCCCCCCCGCCACGCGGTGTTCGACGCGCCGCGCCGCCGGGCTGCCCGAGGGCACGCGGATCGCAACGGTGCGGTTCTCGTAGGCCCATGCGATGCCGGTTGGGGCGTGGGCTTCAGGCACAAGGCGGTCGTAGCTGTTCATGTGCGGCGCAAAGATCAGGGTGCTGTCATTCATGCCGTTCAGACATCCCGCGATGGCGTGGTGCAGCATGGGCGTGCCTTCGGGTCCGCCATTGTCGAACACGTTGCGCCCTTGTTCGTCGAGCACAGAAAAATGCGTGTGCATCCCCGAACCGGCATAGTCGGGATAGGGTTTCGCCATGAAGGACGCGGCAAAGCCATGGCGTCTTGCCAGACCCCGCACCAGTTGTTTGAAGAGCCACGCATCGTCTGCGGCACGCAGGGCGTCATCGCAATGCATGAGGTTCATTTCGAACTGGCCCAGACCGGCTTCGGAGATCACCGTATCGGCGGGAATGTCCATCGCCTCGCAGGCGTCGTACAGGTCGGTGAAGAAGCGGTCGAACTGGTCGATCAGGCGGATCGACAGGATCTCGCCCGCCTTGCGGCGCTTGCCCGACCGGGGCGAGGCGGGCACCTGCAGGTTGCGCGTGCTGTCGTCGATCAGGAAAAACTCGAGCTCCATTGCCACCACGGGGGTCAGACCGCGCGCCTTGTAGCGCTGGACCACGGAATTGAGCGCGTGGCGCGGGTCACCTTCGAACGGTTCGCCGGTTTCGCGGAACATCCAGAGCGGAAGCATGGCGCTGGGGGCTTCGAGCCAGGGCATCGGGACAAAGCCGCGCCCGGTGGGCCAGAGCACACCATCGGCGTCGCCAGCCTCGAAGACAAGCGGGCTGTCGTCGATGTCTTCGCCCCAGATGTCGAGGTTCAGCACCGAGAGCGGAAACCGGGTGCCGCCGTCCAGCACCTTGTCGGCAAAGCGCGCGGGCACGCGCTTGCCACGGGGCTGGCCGTTGAGATCAGAGGCTGCCACGCGGATCGTGCGCACCTGCGGGTTCTTGCGCAGCCAGTTGCGAATATGGGAGTCCATTGAAGTGCCGTTTTCAATAATTTGATCAAATTTAGAAATAGGCGCTGTCCCCCCGGCTTAGCAAGCGAAAT
>CAYGNB010000339.1:3426-3668 GCA_964351135.1 uncultured Rhodobacterales bacterium
GCGGTTCTCCTGCAGCAGGGGCCGGTTCAGGCGGCGAGTGAGTAAACCGAAGAGTCCGATGATCACGAGGGTCAGCAGGATGAAATAGAAGGCAAGGATGGGGTAGGGGATGAAGGGGTTGAACGTTTTGTCGGCAAAGAAATTCGCGTAGTAGAGCGCGTCGCCCCGTTGCTGCCACGCCGGAAAGCCCGAGAAATAGACCAGTGTGGTGGCATGGAAGAGAAAGATCGCCTCGTTGGTAT
>CAYGNB010000340.1:0-3660 GCA_964351135.1 uncultured Rhodobacterales bacterium
CTGCTCAGCCAGGCCGAACATGACGAAAGCGCCCAGTCGATCCTGATCACCGATGACGCACAGTTTGGCCGCGCGGTGGCGCGGGCGGTCGAAACCCAGCTCGAAACGCTCGACCGGGCCGCCATCGCCGGGGCCAGCTGGCGGGATTTCGGCGCAATCGTCACCGTCGGCGATCTGGATGAGGCGGCGCAACTGTCGAACCGCATCGCCCCGGAACATCTGGAGCTTTGCGTGGCGGACCCCGAAACGCTGGCCCGCAAATGCACCCATGCCGGGGCGATATTCCTGGGCCAGTGGACGCCCGAGGCAATTGGCGACTACGTGGGCGGACCAAACCACGTGCTGCCCACCGCGCGGTCGGCCCGGTTCTCGTCCGGCCTGTCGGTGATGGATTTTCTCAAACGCACGACACTGGCAAGGATGACACCGCAGGCGCTGCGTGCTATCGGGCCCGCGGCGGAACGGTTGGCAAGATCCGAAAGCCTGATGGCGCACGGACAATCCGTGACCGCGCGGCTGGACAAACTGAACGGGTAAGAGCTCATGTCGCATATTGCAAACATCGCGCTCGACGATGCGGGGCTGCCCCCGCCCACGCCGGAGATCGAACAGGAACGGCGGGTTGCGATTTTCGACCTGCTCGAAAACAACCGGTTCGAGCTGCCCGGCCGCGACGACCGGCCCGCCCCCGCCGGGCCGTATAACCTGGCGCTCTCGATCCGTGACAAACGACTGGTCTTTGACGTGGCCACCGCCGACGATCAAAAGGCCGCCGAGTTTCACCTGTCGCTCGGCCCGTTCCGCCAGGTGGTCAAGGACTACTTCCAGATCTGCGAAAGCTATTTCGAGGCCGTCAAGAAGCTGCCCCCGCACCAGATCGAAACCATCGACATGGCGCGCCGCGGCATTCACAACGAAGGCAGCCGCGTGCTGCAGGAAAGGCTCGAGGGCAAGGTCGAACTGGATGAAGACACAGCCCGGCGCCTGTTCACCCTGATCTGCGTTCTGCACTTCGGAGGCTGACCCGTGGAGCCCCTGCCGCAGTCGGTACTGTTCTGCTGCGACCACAACGCGGTGCGGTCGCCCATGGCCGAAGGCATCATGAAGAAATTCTACGGCACCGGCACCTACGTTCAGTCGGTCGGGGTGCATAACGACATGGAAATCGACGGGTTTTCCATCGCCGTCTGTCAGGAAATGGATGTTGAACTGTCCCGCCACCGGTCGCGATCCTTCGACGAGATGGAGCAATGGGGCGACGATCTTTCCTCTTTCGATCTGGTGGTTGCGCTGTCCCCGGCCAGCCAGCGCCGGGCGCTGGAACTGACGCGGTTTTTCCATCTCGACGTCGAATACTGGCCGATCCTCGACCCCACGGGCCTGGGCGAATCGCGTCAGGACAAGCTGGCCAGCTACCGGCAGGCGCGCGACCAGATCGTCAGCAAGCTCAGGGAGCGCTGGGGCGAACCGACCGAAACACAACAGGAGACGCAATGACCGACACCATCCGCCGTTACTTCGAGGCGTTCAACGCGGGCGACATCGCAGGTATGCTCGACTGTCTCGACGAAAACGTGGCCCACCATGTCAACGAAGGACAGATCCGCGAGGGCCGCGCCAAATTCGCCGAGTTCTGCGCCCATATGGCCGACTGTTATCGCGAGGAACTGACGGATCTGGTGTTCTACGATTCGGAGGATGGCACCCGCTCGGCGGCGGAATATGTCGTGAATGGCACCTATCTGCAGACCGACGCCGGTCTCCCGCAGGCGCGCGGCCAGCAATATCGTCTGGCAGGCGGATCGTTCTTTTCCCTGCGAGACGGAAAGATCACCCGCATCACCACCTATTACAATCTCGCCGACTGGATACGGCAGATCTCGTGACTGCGCCGGCGCCCGGCGATGTATCTGTGCGCGCGCTGACCGGCGGCGCCCTCGATGCGACCCTGGCCGATGTGGCGGCGCTGCGCATCGCCGTGTTTCGCAACTGGCCATATCTCTATGACGGCGACGCCGCCTATGAACGCGCCTATCTGGAGTCCTATCGCAACAGCTCCGGCGCGATACTGGTCGGCGCCTTTGCTGGCGATCGCTTGGTGGGTGCGGCCACCGGTACGCCACTGGCGGATCATGCCGGCGATTTCGCCGCTGCGTTTGCCGGAACCGGCGTCGATCTGAATACCGTGTTCTACTGCGCGGAATCGGTGCTGCTGCCCGGCTATCGCGGTCACGGGATCGGTCACCGGTTCTTTGACCTGCGTGAAGGCCATGCGCGGAAACTGGGATTTTCGCGCTGCGCCTTTTGCGCGGTGATCCGTTCCGACAACCACCCGCTGAAACCCGCCGCCTATCGTCCGCTCGATCCGTTCTGGAGGAAACGTGGCTACACGCCCCTGCCCGGCGTGGTCGCAAGGTTTTCATGGACGGATGTGGACGAACGCACGGAAACGGACCACGATCTGCAATTCTGGATGCGCGATCTGTAAACCGGATACGCCCTTGCCCGTTGGGAGACCAAATTGATCATCGCCACCGCCGCTTACCCGTTGGACCGCCTGCAAAGCTGGGCTCAGTACGAGGACAAGATCGCCACCTGGGTGGATGAGGCCGTATCGAACCGGGCGGACCTGCTGGTTTTCCCCGAATATGGCGCGATGGAACTGGCCTCGCTTGCGGGCCCGGACGTGCCGGCCGACCTCGAAGCGTCGCTGCATGCCGTAACGGACCGGCTGGCCGATGCCGACGCGCTGCACGCGCGGCTGGCCGCCAACCACAACATACATATCCTCGCCGCCTCTGCACCGGCAACCGCCACGCCCCGACCGGTCAACCGCGCGCGGCTGTTCTCACCCGGCGGCGATATCGGCGTGCAGGACAAACAGATCATGACCCGTTTCGAACGCGAGGAATGGCACGTCGCCCCGGGCGGGCCGCTCACACTGTTCGACACCGCGTTGGGAAAAATCGGTATCCTGATCTGCTATGATGCCGAGTTTCCGTTGCTGGGCCGGGCCCTGGCCGACGCCGATGTGATTCTCGTGCCCTCCTGCACCGAAGCGCTGGCGGGCTATTGGCGGGTGCGGATCGGCGCGATGGCACGGGCGCTGGAAAACCAGTGCGTGACCGCCATGGCTTCGATCGTTGGCGATGCCGCCTGGCTGCCCGCCGTCGAGGCCGGCGTCGGCGCGGGCGGCGTGTTCGGCCCGCCGGATACCGGTTTCCCGCCCACCGGCGTGCTGGCCGAAGGGGCACTGAACAGGCCCGGCTGGACCTTTGCCGAGATCGACCCGGCCGCCATCGCCCATGTGCGCGCCGACGGCGTTGTGCTGAACCGCGATCACTGGTCCGAGCAGGAAACGCGGCTCAAATCGGTCACAACCACGCGTCTTGACTGATTTGCACCCTTGAAACCCGATGGTTTTGGGCGCATCTAGCGACTGCGGCCCGCCTTTAAGCGGGCTTTCAGTGATGGAGACAACATGGCCAAGGAAGATACGCTCGAATTTCCCGGTGTCGTGAAGGAACTCCTGCCCAATGCGACGTTTCGGGTCGAGCTTGAGAACGGCCATGAGATCATCGCACACACGGCAGGCAAGATGCGCAAGAATCGCATCCGTGTTCTGGCCGGCGACCGGGTTCAGGTGGAAATGACCCCCTA
>CAYGNB010000341.1:0-3657 GCA_964351135.1 uncultured Rhodobacterales bacterium
ACCCATCCCGCGCAGATCGAGGACATCCGCCTGACCACCCGCGTCAACGGCGAAACCCGGCAGGACGACCGCACCGGGCGGATATTATTCCCGGCGCGGCGGCTGATCGCCTATATCTCGACCTTTGCAACGCTGGTTCCCGGCGATGTGATCCTGACCGGCACGCCCACGGGCGCTGGTGCGCGGTTCGATCCGCCCCGGTTTCTGGTCCCCGGCGACGTGGTCGAGGTCGAGGCCGAAGGCATCGGCATCCTGCGCAACAGCATCGGGGACGAAACGTGACACCCGCCGAAATCGAAACCGCCGCCGCCGCGCTGTTCGATGCCGAGCGCAACCAATCGCAAATCGGGCTGTTGTCACTGCGGCACCCGGACATGACGCTGGACGACGCTTATGCGGTGCAGGCGGCGCTGGTGGTGCGCAAGCTGGCCACAGGCCGCCGCCCGATCGGCTGGAAAATCGGCCTGACCAGCCGCGCGATGCAGGATGCGTTGGGCATCGACACGCCCGACAGCGGCGTGCTGTTCGACGACATGGCGTTCGATCACGGTGCCTCCGTACCGCCGGGGCGGTTCATCGCGCCACGGGTCGAGGCCGAGATCGCCTTTCTGATGGCCGCCCCGCTCGATGGCGCGACCTGCACCCGCGACGACGTGATCGCCGCCACCGGCGCGGTGGCACCCGCGCTGGAGATCCTCGACACCCGCATCCTGCGCCGCGACCCCGGCAGCGGGCAGGCGCGACGGGTCACCGACACGATCAGCGACAACGCAGCCAATGCCGGCGTGGTTCTGGGCCGGGCGCGTCACCGCATCGACGATCACGACCTGCGCCGTGTGGGCGCGGTGGTCCTGCGCGACGATATCGTCGAAGAAACAGGTCTGGGCGCGGGTGTATTGAACGATCCCGTCACGTCCGTCCTGTGGCTGGCGCAGCGGCTGGCCACGCAAGGCCAGCGGATCGAAGCTGGTGATATCGTGTTATCGGGGTCGTTCATCCGCCCTATCGAAGCCCCGCCCGGAAGCCGGTTCGACGCCGATTTCGGCACATTCGGGACCGTGGCCGTGAGTTTTGCCTGAGTCTGCGGACCGGACCGTTCAGCCGTGCTTCAGCGCCGCCGCAGCGGCGGTGTACCCGCCGGCGGCCCCGTCGATGAAGTGTACGTGATCGTCGCGCAGGGCCGACGGCACGATGCAGGTCATCATCGCGGCGTCCTGTTCGCACATCCCATATCGCGCGACGCCCTCTTTCCGGGCCCGGTCCAGCAGGTCACGCAGCGCCGCGACCGTTGCGCGATCGCAGTCGAGCGTCATTTTCAGCCCGTCGTCGAACTTGCGAAAATCGGCATTCGCACCGGTCATTGCAGCGTAGTGGCGCGGGTCGAACCGGCCCAGTCGGATGCCCGAGCGAAACAGGAACCAGGCGGGCAATGTGCGTATCAGCAACGACAGGCGGCGGCGGGTCAGCGACTGCCCAGCGCGCGAGGCGTGGGCCTCCAGCCGATTGCCCGGATTGGGCCAGCGATTGCGTGGACCGCGTACCGGCACCGGGTGTCCACCCCTGTCCAGCCTGTCCGCGATGTCCAGAATTTGCGATGCCAGCCGCGCGAATGGCGGCCCGGCGCGCCCCTCGGGCAACACCACCAACGACAGGATGGTCCCGTTGCGGGCGGCCATGTTGGACCAGCGGCAGGACAGGCCGGTCAGGTCGGGGATCGTGCCGGGCGGCGCCTCGGGCAGCGAATAGAGACCCTGTTTCATCTGCCCCTCGGCCCAGCTGAGCCCGCCGCCGGAAAACATGGCATACTCCGCGCCCGGCGATACCCGATAACGCGCCACGGCCACGTCATGCCCGGCAGCGCGAACATCGCGGACAGGAACCAGCGCCACCCGCAGGTTCAGCCCGAATTCCGTGCGCGCCCAGCGCCGCACCGCCGCCAGCGCGTGGCCCGCGTCGGCCACCTGCCCCGGCGCGCAGGCAAACCCTGCCCCGTCGCCGCCGAACACAAAGGGAAAGGGACGCCCGCGCATCCCGTTGATCTGGGCGGAAATCACTGCGCCGCCGACCATGTTCACAGTCTTGTAGCGGCCTTCGGCCACCGCGCTGGTCGAGTTTTCCACATCTGCGACACCCAGATGCCAATCCTCCGGCAGCGGCGTATAGACGTCGGGATCGGCCAGCACCGCGAAACGATCCCGCAGCGGCAGGCCGTCGTAGAAACCGGTTGTGTCGGGCGCGGCATCCATACGGCATCCTAGCACCGTCACCGGCCCGGGACGATGCCGGGCCTTGCGCGGCCGGTATTCCCATGCGACGCAGGCAGAACGCTGATAATCGGAGACCGCCATGCAAGCCGGACTGGTCACGCTATGTCTGGCCTATGTGCTGAGCCAGTTCTTTCGCGCCTTTCTCGCGGTGCTGTCGCCCGTGCTGGAACGCGACATCGGTGCCGGACCTGAACAGCTCGCCACGGCGTCGGGGCTGTGGTTCCTGTCATTTGCCGTGATGCAGTTGCCGGTGGGCTGGGCGCTGGACCGGATCGGGCCACGGCGCACCGCTGCGGTGTTGTTGTTGCTGGGCGGCGCGGGCGGCGCGGGGCTGTTTTCTCTGGCCACCGCCCCCCTGCATGTCAGCCTGGCGATGCTGCTGATCGGAGTCGGTTGTTCGCCGGTGCTGATGGCCTCTTACTTCATTTTTGCCCGCGAATATCCGCCGGCGCGGTTCGCCACGCTCGCGGCGCTGATGCTGGGGGTGGGATCCGCGGGCAACCTGGTCGCGTCCTACCCCACCGCTCTGGCCGCCGAATGGATCGGCTGGCGCGCGACACTGGCCGGGCTGGCGGTGGTCTCAGCGGCGGTGGCAGGCGGCATATTCGTCACTGTCCGCGATCCGGCACCGGCCCATTCGGGCGAACGGGGATCGGTCATCGACCTGCTGAGAATGCCGGTGATGTGGGCAATCCTGCCCCTGATGTTCGTCAACTACGCGCCCGCTGCTGCCCTGCGCGGGCTATGGGCCGGTCCCTATCTGACGGATGTGTTCGGGCTGGGGGTCGAACGGATCGGGCAGGCGACGCTGGTCGTGGGCGTGGCCATGATCGCGGGCACGTTGTGCTATGGACCGCTCGACCGTCTGCTGGGCACTCGGAAATGGGTGGTGTTCGCGGGCAACCTGATCTGCGCGGTGGCTCTGGCCACGCTGGTGGTGTGGATCGACATTTCGGTGTTCACCTCGGTGGCGCTGTTTGCGCTGATCGGGTTCTTCGGCGCGTCCTTTCCAATGCTGATCGCCCACGGCCGCGCGTTTTTCCCGCCGCACCTCGTCGGGCGCGGGGTCACGCTGATGAACCTGTTCGGTATCGGCGGGGTCGGCGTGATGCAGTTCGCCTCCGGGCGCATCCACGAACAGGTTTCGTCCGCCGGCGCGGCGGCAACAGCGCCGTACCAGACAATCTTTGCGTTTTTCGGCGGCGCGCTGCTGGCCGGTGTGCTGGTCTATCTGCTGAGCCGCGACAGCATCGACTGATCCCCCTTTTCCCCACCCGGCTTTGCCTGTATGCAACCGCCGCCGGCCATCTGGCCGGCCACGTATCTGGAGAAAACAACATGGGTTATCGCGTCGTCGTCGTCGGCGCCACGGGCAACGTGGGCCGCGAAA
>CAYGNB010000342.1:0-3603 GCA_964351135.1 uncultured Rhodobacterales bacterium
AGGTCTTGTAATGGGGGCCGACCTCGCCCGTGCCGGCAAAGGCCACCGCACCGAGCCGGTCGCCGAACCGGTGACGGTATTCGAACTGCACAGAGGCCGATCTGTTATCGAGAAACTGAGTAACCGAAAATCCGCGGAAATTGTCATCGAGACCCAGCGCGCATTTGTCGAAGAATGGGGCTTCGTCATCGGCGGCGCAGGTCGAGAACCGCGCCGCGAGTACGCCATGATCCCCCACCGGCTGGTAGAGGTCGAAGTTGACATAGCCTTTGCGATATGCGCGCCCGCGCGGCTGGTGCAGGGCTTCGCCGTGCGACGCCTCTCCGTACAGGCGGTGGCCGGATGTGGGGTAGATGGTGTCGTCGCGCGTGTCCCAGTCCACCACCGCGCCGATATTCAGCAGTTCGAGGTCGATATCACGGCTAAAGGGTGGGGGTAGGGGGATCAGTTTCTGTTCGATGCTGGTGTCGAGATGGCGCAGGGTCAGCCCAAAGGAGAGGTCATGGTTGACGCCATAGGACAGACCCAGTTTCGACAACCGTCCATCCTGCCGGATGGGCAGGATACCCGCCTGTGTGTAGAGGTCGTAATTCAGGTCCGCCCGACCGTGAAAGGCGTGGATTTGCCAGCGGTTGTCCGAGAGCGCCAGGCTGATGTTGAAACCATAGCCGCGGCTGCCATTGTCCGACCACAATCCGCCGATGCCGATCATCGAGGGCTTGGATTCGGGATCGATGTTGAACAGATACCCTGCGCCCAGCACGAGGCCCGATCCGATGGTCGGGTTCGAAAAGGGGATCGGGGCCACCACCAGAGAGCCGTTGCGAAAGCCGTACTCGGGCGTACGTGCCGTATGTTCGACATTTGCGGCCTGATCGTCGACAATTCCGGACCCTGCCGAAGCGGGCGTGGCGGCCAGCAATGTCAGCGCCAGCCATGCTGCAACTGCGCGCCGGCGCGTCTGTTGTCCGGTGTTCATATCCATGATCTCCGTGCGAGTCAGGTCTTGCCTTGCTGTTCCTGTGCTTTTTCGACGGCGGACTGAACGGCCCCGGCGGCGGCCGCGCCGACGGTGGTTTTCTGTTCGTCGGTCAGTTCGTGGTGATCTTCGAGCCCCGGTATCGCCACGCGAACCTCGCGCCGGGCGAACTCGATCCCGTTTTCGGCGAATTCGCGCCGCACGCGGTTGTAGATCTCCTTGCGCAGTGTGAATTGGGTGCCGGGCTTGGCCATGAACTTGCCGCGCATGACGATGCCCACGTCGTCGAACTGGAACACGCCCTGGGATTTGAACGGTTCCAGGAAATCGTCCTTGTAAAGCGGGTCTTCCATCATTTCGGCGCCGATCTTCTTGAAGATCTTCTTCACCTTGTTCGGGTCGGTGTCGAAGGTGACGGTGAACATCAGCTTCATGATCACCCAGTCACGGCTGTAGTTGGTGAGCTTGGGGATCTCGCCATAGGGAATGGTGTGGACCAGCCCGCGATGGTGACGCAGTTGCATCGACCGGATCGAGATTTTCTCGACGGTGCCGCGTGTGCTGCCGTCCACATCCACATACTCGCCGACGCGGAACGCATCGTCGATCAGGAAAAACATGCCCGACACCACATCGGTAACCAGTTTCTGCGCACCGAACCCGATGGCGAGACCCAGGATCCCGGCGCCTGCCAGCAGCGGCGTGATGTCGATCCCCAGCGCGCCGATTGCCAACAGCCCGAAGATCACCGCGATGGCCGCCTGTGCGCAAACCAGCAGCAGCGGCAGCACCGTGGCGAGCCGCGATCCGCCGGCGCCGCCACCTTCGCCGCCGGCCTCGGCCACGTCCTCGGAAACCGATGAGGTCTGTTCGCGTGCCAGCCTGCGGTTGATGTAGAGTGATACCAGTTCAAAAACGATGTAGCCGACTGCTGAAATCAGCGCGAATTCAACCAGGTCACCGCCGAATGACTCGCCCACATGCTGCGATGCCAGAGCCCGCAGGTCGATGTTCCAGGCCGCCGCGACCATCAGCAGCACAAAGGCCCAGACGATCACCCGGCCGACCCGAACATAGCTGATGCGAGCAGAGCGGTAGGCGGCCTGGGCGGTCGGACCCGATCCGATGATCGGTGGTTGAACGTGCTGCACAACCCCGCGTACCAGCGTATCCAGCAACGGCGCCAGGATCAGCCAGAACATGGTGGTGTAATGCGGACCCTGACTCAACAGGGCTATTTGCTGCGGCGTGCCACGCGCCACGATGATCTCGAACACCAGCCACATCACCACCGATACGCCGATCACATAGTAGGGGAACCGGCATGCGACGTATTCCTCGAACGCGGTCAGATCGGAGCCTTTACCACGCATCATCGCGATCAGCCCGTTGCGCGCGGTCCATGCGATCTGCACGACGTAGACATGCACGGCCGTGTTCAGCCAGAAACCCAGCCGGGTTTCGCCGAGCGCCATGCCGTTCAACACGTTGAAGCGCACGATGAAGATGGTGAACCCGGTCAGCAGGAACAGCCCGATCAGGTTGCGGTGCAGATAATGCGCCCAGTGATCGTCGGCGTTCACGAGCCGGAGATTCGGCCGATCCGGCGCCAGAACGACGCGCGAAACGGCAGCACCGAGACGCGGAATCCAGATCAGGTAGAACATGAGTGGCGCTGCAATCTGCAGCATCTCGGCATCCATCAGTGCCCGCCCGACGGCGCGCGTGACCACATAGAATACGGCCAGACCCAGCAATTCGTGGCGGAAACGCCGGAACAGGGACCGCACCGTTCCCCAAAGATCGTCGCTTGTGCTGTCAACTCTTCCGGTCCACCACCGTTGAAGCAGCGCCATTGCGCCCCTTTCAGCCGCATAGCCGGCCGCCAGCGCAACGAGGATGAAACCGGCCAGGGTCAACAGACCACTGGGAGAAAACCGGGCGGCGAAGGTCCTGAACACCTCGGCCTGGGACGACAGCAGCGTCGGTACGTTGGTGATCACATTCAGCCAGGAGTTCCCGAGCGCCAGGACCGTGTCGCGACCGATTGAAAACAAGGTGGCGGGTGGAGACAGGTCAGTGTCAGCCCCCTCTGCCTCGGCCACCGCATCGAGCCGTTCAAGGAGCAACTGGCGCACCTGATCGTCGGACATGCGCGCGACCAGTTCGTTCACGGCCTCCTTGGTCAGCGGGTCGGGCAGTTCGGTCGTCGCTGTCGCCGTTTCGCTCTGCGCATGGGCAACACCCCCTGTCAGGGTCAGGCCCGTCGCCAGAACGAGCCAGAGAAGGATTGCGCGCAACATGGCGATGCTCCCTTGTCGTTTGTCTTTTTCATTTTTGCACACGATAGCGGCGCGGATGGGAATTGCACGGTCATTTACGCAGCAGGGCCGGCAGGTGCGGCAGTACGAACACGACTGATGCTGGCGCGGCCCGCCGTCATTGGTGACTCTAAGCATATGTTTGTCGCGTCCTGAGTCGCCTGTTCAGGGCACGACCGTGGACGTTGGACATGGCAATAGAAGTAGGAGCGACGCGCAAAAAAAAGGCCGAGCACTAAGCTCGGCCAAAGTCCAACAGGGAGGTATGAAGATGATGAAATCATCGTCTTCATGAATGCAATT
>CAYGNB010000343.1:0-2001 GCA_964351135.1 uncultured Rhodobacterales bacterium
CGTGCCCGACCGCCGAAATCAGCGGTATGCGGCTGGCGGCGGCGGCACGGGCCACGACCTCTTCGTTGAACCCCCAGAGATCCTCGACCGATCCGCCGCCACGGGCGACGATGATCAGGTCGGGCCGGGGCAGCGCGCCGCCCGGCGTCAACCGGTTGAACCCGTCGATGGCGCGGGCCACCTCGGGCGCGCAGGCCGCACCCTGTACCGCCACCGGCCAGATCAGCACCTTGCGCGGGAATCGCTCCCGCAGCCGGTGCAGGATGTCGCGGATAACCGCGCCCGACGGCGACGTCACCACACCGATGATCTGCGGCAGATAGGGCGGGCGCTGCTTGCGGGCGGCGTCGAACAGGCCCTCGGCCGCCAGCTGCGCCTTGCGTTTCTCCAGCAGCGCCATCAGGGCGCCCTGCCCGGCCACGGCGACCTCATCGACATTCATGTTGTATTTGGACTGCGCGCCATAGGCGGTCAGACGCCCGGTCACCACGACCTCCAGTCCCTCTTCGGGCAGCACCGACAGCGCCGATACCTGACCTTTCCAGGTGGTACAGGCCAGCACGTTCCGGTCGTCCTTGATGTCGTAATAGAGATGCCCGGACCGGGCCCGGAACACCCGCCCCACCTCACCCCGGACCCGAACCCGGCCAAACCGGTCCTCGAGCGTGCGTTTCACCGCGCCTGAAATCTCGGACACGGAATATTCCGGCAGGTTCTGCCCCGGATGAGGATCGTCGATCAGGTCTGACATGGGATACCTTGTGATGCGGGTCCGGCCAGCCTAGAACACGGGCGCGGCAAGGCCAAGCGGAAGGACGATCCCCCAATGAACATCCTCATTCTCGGCGGCGGCGGGCGGGAACATGCCCTCGCCTGGGCGGCAATGCAGAACCCGAAATGCGACCGGCTGATCGTGGCGCCGGGCAATGCCGGGATCGCCCAGATCGCCGACTGCGCGGCGCTGGATATCGAGGATCGCAGCGCGGTGGCGGCCTTTGTCGAAGAAAACGCGATCGATTTCGTGATCATCGGCCCCGAGGCTCCGCTGGCGGCGGGTGTGGCCGACCGGCTGCGCGAAGCCGGTATTCTGGTTTTCGGCCCGTCAGAGGCGGCCTCGCGGCTGGAAGCCTCCAAGAGCTTCACCAAGGAAATCTGCGACGCCGCCGGCGCCCCCACCGCTGCCTGGGCGCGGTTCACCGACGCTGACGCCGCACGCGCCCATATCCGCGACAACGGGGCGCCGATCGTGGTCAAGGCCGACGGGCTGGCCGCGGGCAAGGGCGTGATCGTCGCCGAGACGGTCGACCAGGCGCTGGCCGCCGTCGACGACATGTTCGGCGGCGAATTCGGCGACGCCGGGGCCGAGGTGGTGATCGAGGAATTCATGGAAGGCGAAGAAGCTTCCTTCTTTGTGCTTTGCGACGGCGAAACCGTTCTACCGATCGGCACGGCGCAGGACCACAAGCGTGTCGGCGAGGGCGATACCGGCCTGAACACCGGCGGCATGGGCGCCTATTCTCCGGCTCCGGTCCTGACCGACGACATCGCGCAGAAGGCGCTGGACCGGATCGTACGGCCCACGATGGCGGAAATGGCGCGGCGCGACATGCCCTATCAGGGCGTACTGTATGTCGGGCTGATGATCCGCGATGGCGAACCCCGGCTGGTGGAATACAATGTACGATTTGGCGATCCCGAGGCACAGGTGCTGATGATGCGTCTGGGTGCGCAGGCCCTGGATCTTATGCACGCGACCGCCGAGGGGCGGCTGGCCGACATGCGCGTGAACTGGGCCGACGATCACGCGATGACCGTGGTCCTGGCGGCGCGCGGCTACCCCGGCGCCTACGAGAAAGGCGACGAAATCGGCGGTTTGGCGGATCTCCCCGAAACCAGCTCCGAGATGATGTTCCACGCCGGCACCGCAGAACGCGGCGGCAAGGTGCTGGCCTCGGGCGGGCGGGTGCTCAACGCCACCGCGCGCGGAGCCACGCTGGAAGA
>CAYGNB010000343.1:2101-3599 GCA_964351135.1 uncultured Rhodobacterales bacterium
TGGCCTCGGGCGGGCGGGTGCTCAACGCCACCGCGCGCGGAGCCACGCTGGAAGACGCGCGCGACCGCGCCTACGCGCTGGCGGCGGCGGTGGACTGGCCCGGCGGGTTCTATCGGGGCGATATCGGCTGGCGGGCGCTGCCGGATCGCGACTGAACCCGACCGCATCAGGCGAACTGGGTGATGACCATCGTGACCGGTTCGCCGTCTTCGGCCGACGATTTGTGGCCGCTGCCAGTCACATCCGCCATCCAGAACAGATCGCCCGCGACGAAATCCCGGATTTCTCCCGACCCGGCCTCGACCCGGAACCGCCCCGACAGGATCGCCGCAATCTGACGATGCGGCGACCGGTGGCGCACGCCGCGCCAGCCGGCCGGCAGGGTGAGAAAGACGAACCCGGTTGCCGCAATCGGATCGGAAATCATCAGCGGTGCGGCTGGCGGGACGAAATCGCGTATCGGCAGATCGGCCTCCCGGTCCTCGAAATAGGATCGCCCATCCGCATCTTCGAGCAGGATCGCATAATGCATCACAGAACCTCCCTGATCTGCAGAAACAGAGCAGCGGCGGTCAGTCCGAACAGGACAGGACGGCGTCGAACCCCGGTGCTGTCGCGGGAAACCGGGTGCCGCGCAGATTGACCGCGCCGCCCGTAAACGTGGCCAAGGTTACGTGCCCGAACCCGGCATCGGCAAGCACCAGTTCCGGCGCGCCGCCGCAATCGCGCACCCCACCCGAGATCGTCGCGTCGCCGATGCGGTGGTTGGTGACCCCGGGTTTGTCCGCCAAATGGGTCAGCCGGCCGTTATCATAACGCCAGATACGCAGGATCCGGGCCAGATGCGGCCGATCCACAAAAGCAATCTCGATCGCGCCGTCGCCATCCAGATCCGCCGCACCAACGGGCGCCAGCCATCGGTTGCGCTGCCCGATATGCGGCGTGGCCACGATCTTGCCCCCGACGCCGTACACCGCGAGGCTGGCCCCCTTGCGCAAATGGGTTTCCACCACGATCACTTCAGGGCGGTCATCGCCGTCCAGATCGGCCAGACGGGGGCCTGTATCCTCGAACACTCGGGTTTTCGGCAGGCGATGGCGCAGGATCCGGCCATCGTTCAATTTCAGGTCCAGCGCCCCCCATTCAACCGCATCACCCAGAACGCCGTGGTCGTAGCGGGTGGTGGGTTCGGCATAGCGGGCCGAGACGATTTCTGCCGCGTTGGCCACCTGTGCCCCCAGCAACGCCAGCCACAGGCCGGTGGCCAGCCGCGCGCGGCGGGCGGGCGCGGAACACGGGCGCGACAGCAGACGCCGCGCCCCGCCGGACATCAGATCTGCTTTTCGGGCATCTGCACCACCAGCCCGTCCAGCGCATCGCTGACCTTCAGCTGGCAGGTCAGGCGCGACCGTTCCGGATCGGGCTCATAGGCGAAATCGAGCATGTCCTCTTCCATGTCGTCCTTGGCCGGCAGCTTGTCGACCCAGTCGGGATGCAC
>CAYGNB010000344.1:0-3580 GCA_964351135.1 uncultured Rhodobacterales bacterium
CGAACCAGCGGAACAGCCCGTCGTCGGCGGCGGGCTTGTAGTAATAGGGCGGCAGGACCAGCGCGACGGGATAGCCCAGGTCGTCGGCATGCTGGGTCAGGCGGATCGTTTCCGCCAGCGATGGTGTGCCGGTTCCGACCATCAGGCGGCTGACATCCAGCGCGTCGGCGGCCCAGCCCATCACCTCGCAGCGCGTGGCGGCGTCGAAACTGTTCGCCTCGCCGGTCGAACCAAGGATGTTCAGCCCGTCACAGCCATTGGCCAGCGCCCAGCGACAATGATCGAGAAACGGCTGCCGCATTGGCGACAGGTCTTTTCTCACTGGCGTGGGAACGGCTGCGATAATTCCGTGCATCGTGGCATCCTGTTCAGGTCGCGGCCACGCCACATGCCCGTGCGGCACATGGCGCGCCGCCATGCCTCAGGCCGACGCGGCGGCCTGTTCCTTTTGCAGGATCTCGACCATGAGATCCCGCATGATGAATTTCTGCGGTTTGCCGGTTACCGTCATCGGCAGTTCCGACACGATGCGGACATGCCGGGGGATCTTGAAATGCGCGATCTGGCCCTTGCAGAACTCCCGCAATTCTTCTCCATCAAGTTCGACATCGGGTTTAGCCACCGCCCAGGCGCAGATTTCTTCGCCGAATTTTGGATCGGGAATGCCAAAGACCTGAACTTCGCTGATCTTCGGGTGACGGAACAGGAATTCCTCGATCTCGCGCGGATAGATATTTTCGCCGCCGCGGATGATCATGTCCTTGACGCGCCCGACGATGGCGCAGAACCCGTCCTCGTCCAGCGTGGCGAGGTCGCCCGTATGCATCCAGCCGTTTCGGATACTCGATGCTGTCGCTGAATCGTCGTCCCAGTACCCGATCATCACCGAGTAACCTCTGGTGCACAGCTCGCCCTTTTCGCCGACCGGCACGGTTTCGTCGTTGGGGTCGACGATCTTGACCTCCAGGTGCGGGTGGATACGCCCCACGGTTTCGCAGCGCTTGTCGGTCGGATCGTCGGTAAAGCTCTGGAAGGACACCGGCGAGGTTTCGGTCATGCCATAGCAGATCGTGACCTCGTCCATATGCATGTCGTCATGCACCCGGTGCATCACGTCGATCGGGCAGGGCGCCCCGGCCATGATGCCGGTGCGCAGGCTGGACAGGTCGCGTTTGTGTCTGTCGAGTTCCTGCAGCATGGCGACGAACATGGTCGGCACGCCGTAAAGCGCCGTGGCGCGCTCAGCCTCGATCACGTCCAGCGTCTGCGCGGGGTCGAAGGCTTCGCCGGGAAAGATCATCGCCGCGCCCTTGCTGACGCAGCCCAGCACCCCCATGACCATGCCGAAACAATGATAGAGCGGCACCGGAATGGTCAGCCGGTCCGCTTCGGTCAGGTCGATCCTGTCGGTGACGAAACGGGCATTGTTGACGATGTTGAAATGCGACAGCGTCGCCCCCTTGGGCATGCCCGTGGTGCCCGAGGTGAACTGGATGTTGATCGGATTGTCGGGTTTCAGGTCGGCGGTGATCCGGTCGAGCGCGGCAAGGTCATCCGCGCTGCCCATGTCGCACAGCGCGTCGAAGGACAGGATGCCCGGGCCGGGGTCGGGGTCCATCACGATGACATGGCGCAGATGGGGCAGCTTGGCGGCGTGCAGCGGTGTTCCGTCGGTTTGTGCGAGCTCGGGCGCAAGGGTCTGGATCATGCCCAGATAGTCGGAGGTCTTGAACGCCTTGGCGGCGACCAGCGCCGTGCAGCCGACCTTGTTCAGGGCGTATTCCAGCTCGGCCAGGCGGTAGGCGGGGTTGATGTTGACCAGAACCAGCCCGATCCTGGCGGTCGCGAACTGGGTCAGCACCCATTCGAACCGGTTGGGCGACCAGATGCCGACGCGATCGCCCTTTTCCAGCCCCAGCGCGCGCAGGCCGGCGGCCAGCCTGTCCACTTCGCGGCTGAATGCGCGATAGCTCAGCCGCAGGCCGGCGTCGGAGAAGATCACCGCATCGCGGTCTCCGAAACGGGCGACCGTGTCGCTCAGGAGCTGTGGGATCGTAACATTCGCGAGCGCGGGGTCGAGCGGCCCCCGGACATGTGAAAGCCCGTTTTCAGGGGCGGTCGAGGCGTGGGTTCCGGGTGTCATCGAACGTGTCTCCTTGGGCCGGGGCCGGGCTGGATGAAAGGGTCTGTTGGGTCACCATGGCACGCCGGTGCGGCGGTGCCTAGCGGGTCATTTGGCCGGTTGGCGCGGCTATTGCCGGTTCGGGTCCACGGCGGGAATGGGGCGATGGGCACAAGCACCTCTATACGTGGCGTCGTTCGCCCGCCGGGCGCTGTCGTCGAGCGTGGTCGATTGCAATTCGTCAGCCGGTGTTCCATGGGTCGTCCCGTCAGCCGGCTTATGGCGCAAGAATGCGTTCGCGGCCCTGAAAGGCAGCTGTCTGCGGCATCAGGTCGGCACGACCGGCGTCGTATTCGCGTACCAGCAGGCCGGTGAAATGCGCGGCGGCTACGCTGGCGCCACGGATCGCGGGATCGGCCCCGGTGGGACAGGCCCCGAACCGTGCCTGCGGCAGGTCGAGCCGGGACCACTGTGCCGGGTCGCATCTGGCATCGCCCTGAACCGCGATGACTCTATCGCAGCCCGCCGGGTAGACCGGTGCGCCTCGCGCCGGGGCCGAGGCAACCAGCCATTTGCCCGCCGCGCGGACGGCCGCAACGGCATGGGCCAACTCGGGCGGGTTTCGGGCGATCCCGAACGAACAATGCACGATCCGCGCATCCGACTGCGCCGCGTGTTCGAGGGCTTTGCAAATCGTGGCAACAGAGGTGTTCAGGTGACCGGGGAACACCACATGGCTGTCGATCGTCACCCCGGGCGCGTTCCGCAGAATGGCCGCAGCCATCTGGCTTGCGTGCCGCGCGGCGGGGCTGCGATCTGCGGCCGGGTGCGGCTCGCAAAACGAATGGCGGTGCCGGCAGGCGGGCATCGTGTCGGGCAGCGGGCCGTCGATCAGCGCCACGACGGTCATGCCGTTGTCCCGTGCAGGTCCAGCACGCGGTCGAACGGCCCGTATGCCTCTTTCGCCGCATGGGTGGTGATGATCCGGGTCCGGTCGGCAAAGGTCCTGTCGATATAGGTGACGATCCGTGCCACCGTGCGTGGGTCGACCTCGGACAGGGCTTCGTCCAGGATCAGGATGTCGAACGGTTTCAGCAGTGCGCGGGCCAGACAGATCCGCTGCCGTTCGCCGCCCGACAGGGTCAGGCCGCTTTCGCCCAACACGGTGTCGAGCCCGCCCGCGTGACGGAACCTGTCGGCAAGGCCCAGCATTTCCAGCAGATCCCACACGCGATCTTCGGCATCCTCTGTTCGCCAGTAATCGCCGGGCAGGAACAGGTTGTCGCGCAGGCTGGCCCGCACGACCAGCGGCCGCTGCGATACGAACGCGATACAGTGGCGCAGCCGTTCCGGCGCGATCGCGTCAACCCGGACGCCACCCAGATATACAGTTCCCGACAGGGGCGTGTCCTGACCTGTCAGCAGCATCAGCAGGCTGGTCTTGCCCGCCCCGCTCGG
>CAYGNB010000345.1:0-3580 GCA_964351135.1 uncultured Rhodobacterales bacterium
AGGTCGAGGATCTGGGCCGCGGCCAGTGGCAGATCGTGGTCACCGAGATTCCCTACCAGGTGCAGAAATCCAAGCTGATCGAGACACTGGCCGAAGTGATCCAGCCCAAGAAGGTGCCGATCCTGGCCGACGTGCGCGACGAGAGCGCCGACGACATCCGGGTGGTGCTGGAGCCGCGGTCCAAGAATGTCGATCCCGAGGTGCTGATGGGCATGCTCTACCGCACCTCCGACCTCGAGGCGCGGGTCAGCCTGAACATGAACGTGCTGATCGACGGTGTGACGCCCAAGGTCTGTTCGCTCAAGGAGGTACTGCGCGCCTTTCTGGACCACCGGCAGGATGTGCTGCTGCGGCGGTCACGGCACCGGCTGGGCAAGATCGACCACCGGCTCGAAGTGCTCGAAGGCTTCATTGTCGCGTTTCTCAATCTCGACCGGCTGATCGACATTATCCGATACGACGACGACCCCAAGGCGGCGCTGATGCGCGAGGATTGGGGCCGCGATCATGGGCGCGCCACGTCCGAGGCCGATTACGTGTCGCCGCCGCCGGGCGAAGGCGAACTGTCCGAACTGCAGGTCGACGCGATCCTGAACATGCGTCTTCGCAGCCTGCGGCGGCTGGAGGAACTGGAGTTGCTGCGCGAACAGTCCGAGCTGATGGAAGAACGCGCTACGCTCGAAGACCTGCTGGACAGCGCTGATCTGCAATGGGTCCGGATCGCGGAACAGCTGAAGGAAACCCGGAAAACCTTTGGCAAGGATTACGAAGGCGGCGCGCGGCGCACCCGTTTCGACGAGGCCGCCGAAGCCGAGGACGTCCCGATCGAGGCGATGATCGACCGCGAGCCGATCACGGTGGTCTGTTCCCAGATGGGCTGGATCCGCGCCATGACCGGCCATATCGACCTGACCCGCGAATTGAAGTTCAAGGATGGTGACGGGCCACGCTTCATCTTTCATGCTGAAACCACGGATCGGCTGGTATTGTTCGGGTCGAACGGGCGGTTCTACACGCTCAGCGCCGCCAACCTGCCCGGCGGGCGCGGCATGGGCGAACCGGTGCGGCTGATGGTGGATCTGCCCAACGAGGCCGAAATAGTCGATCTGTTCGTGCATGATCCCGAACGCAAGCTGCTGGTGGCGTCCTCGGCCGGCAACGGGTTCGTGGTGGGCGAAGCCGAGGTGCTCGCGCAGACACGGACCGGCAAGCAGGTGCTGAACGTCAAGGACGACGAACGCGCGCTGGTCTGCTGCCCGGTGGCGGGCGATCACGTTGCTGTCGTGTCCCTGAACGGCAAATTCCTGGTCTTTCCGCTGGTCGAACTGCCCGAGATGACCCGGGGCAAGGGCGTGCGGCTGCAGAAATACAATATGGCGCGCGGGCGTCAGGGGGCGCTGGAACTGGATGGCGGGCTGTCGGACGTGACCACCTTCGACTGGGCGGAGGGGCTGAAATGGCCGATGGGCGGCGGCAAGACCCGGCATGAGCCGGACATGAGCGAATGGCTGGGCAAACGCGCCGCGACCGGGCGCAAGGCGCCGCGCGGCTTCCCGCGCAACATGCGCTTTTCGGGGTGAACCGTGATTTGCAGAACCGCCGCCGCCGGGCTATCGATGCCGCCAGACCAAGCATCCGGGTGACGCGATGATCCGCACTCTTTTCCTGCTGGCAGGGCTGGCGCTGCTGACCGCCTGTGGCCCCGCTGAAAACACCATCACGGGTGCCCCGGTGCCGCTGGGCGATTTCAAGTTGGGCCATAACGTGGTGGTCGCCTCCAAGATGCAGCAGGGGCCGATTTCGCGGGACGCGACCGAACAGGAATGGGTCGATGCGCTGACCCGCGCGGTCGATGCGCGGTTCGGGCGCTACGAGGGCGACCAGCTCTATCATTTCGGGATCTCGGTCGAGGGCTACATGCTGGCGCCGCCGGGGATACCGGTTCTTTATAATCCGCGGTCGGCGCTGATCATCAACATCACCGTGTGGGATGACGCGGCTGGCGGCAAGCTGAACTCCAAAGTGCACCAGATCACCGCGTTGGAGGACACCACCAGCGCATCGTTCTGGAAGGGGTCGGGGCGCGAACGCACCAAGCAGGAACAGATCGACGGGCTGGCCTTCAACGCGGTCGAAGAGATCGAGGAATGGCTGGTCGAACAGCAGAATGAACACGGCTGGTTCAACGATCGCGGCTCACCTGCAGCCACCGCCACAGCGGCCCCGTCGGGATAGGCGCCGGGCAGGTCCGGGCAGGCTCAGGATGCGCTTGATTTTTACCTGCGAACCCAATATGTCGCGCGCGCAGGTAACCCACCGGGTCCGGACAGGACCCACCATCTGAGACCCACAATCTGAAAAAGGGCGCCAAAGGACATGGCAAAGGAAAAGTTTGAACGCACGAAGCCGCACGTCAACATCGGGACGATTGGTCACGTTGACCACGGCAAGACGACGCTGACGGCTGCGATCACGAAGTATTTCGGCGATTTCAAGGCCTATGACCAGATCGACGGCGCTCCGGAAGAGAAGGCGCGCGGGATCACGATCTCGACGGCGCATGTGGAATACGAGACCGACGCCCGTCACTATGCGCACGTGGACTGCCCCGGTCACGCCGACTATGTGAAGAACATGATCACCGGTGCGGCGCAGATGGACGGCGCGATCCTGGTGTGTTCGGCCGCTGACGGCCCGATGCCGCAGACCCGCGAACACATCCTGCTGGGCCGCCAGGTCGGTATCCCGAAGATCGTCGTGTTCATGAACAAGGTGGACCAGGTCGACGACGAGGAACTGCTGGAACTGGTCGAGATGGAGATCCGCGAACTGCTGGACAGCTACGAGTACCCGGGCGACGACACCCCGATCGTGGCCGGCTCGGCGCTGGCGGCGCTGGAAGGCACCAACCCGGAGATCGGCGAGAACAAGATCCGCGAACTGATGCAGGCGGTGGACGATTACATCGACACGCCCGAGCGCGCGGTCGACCAGCCGTTCCTGATGCCGATCGAGGACGTGTTCTCGATCTCGGGCCGCGGCACCGTGGTGACCGGCCGTGTGGAACGCGGTGTGATCAACGTGGGCGACGAGATCGAGATCGTCGGCATCCGCGACACGCAGAAGACCACCTGCACCGGTGTCGAGATGTTCCGCAAGCTGCTGGACCGCGGCGAGGCTGGCGACAACATTGGCGCGCTGCTGCGCGGCGTGGACCGTGAGGGCGTCGAGCGCGGCCAGGTGCTGTGCAAGCCGGGTTCGGTGACCCCGCACACCAAGTTCGAGGCCGAAGCCTACATCCTGACCAAGGACGAAGGCGGCCGCCACACGCCGTTCTTCGGCAACTACCGCCCGCAGTTCTACTTCCGCACGACGGACGTGACCGGGACGGTGTCGCTGAAGGAAGGCACCGAGATGGTGATGCCGGGCGACAACGTGGGCTTCACGGTGGAACTGATCGCGCCGATCGCGATGGAAGACGGCCTCCGCTTCGCCATCCGCGAAGGCGGCCGCACCGTCGGCGCTGGCGTCGTCTCCAAAATCATCGAGTAACACACTCGGGTTCGACGAGGGGCGGCGG
>CAYGNB010000346.1:0-3538 GCA_964351135.1 uncultured Rhodobacterales bacterium
CGTTGCCGCAGATCGTCGCGGCCCGATACCTCGGGGTGGAACATCTGAAATCCGGCGATAATAGTCTTTTCGGACCCGAGTGTATCGCGTGCCGAGGACAGGGCAGGGCCGATCCTGTCAACCGCCGTGGTATAGGCGCAATGAACGACGCCATCGCAATGCGGCGCGATGGCCGGCAGATCGACGCCGCTCCACCAGCTGCCCTCGAAATCGATCAGCAGGACCCGCGTGCCCGCATGGGCGGCCTGCCGGATCTCGCGAATGAGCGATGTGACCGGTTCGGACCGCCACCGGAGGTACAGCGAGAGATCCCGGTGATCCGAAAAAGCCCCTAGGCCGTTGCCGGGGAAGCCGGGAAAGACCGCATCGGGCAAGTCGCGGGAAAAGGACGCATCGAGAAGCCGCCGAACCGTATCGCGCGCCGCATCGGCAGGGACACCGGCCTGGCGCGCCCGGTTCAGGCAGTGGTCGCAGAAACAAACCCCCAACAGGAACCTGTCTTCGTCCAGCAGCCCCAACCCATCCTTTTCGTGGTGAAATCCGTGTTCGAACCCCATGAAGTCGGGGCTTTCCAGTTCGATCCGGTCCGGGCGGTAACGGTCGCTGATTTCGGCGACCAAGCCGGTTACATAGGCCCGCGCGGCAGGGCTGGACGGGCAGAGCCCATAATACTGAGGGTCGCCATGGGCGGTGCGAACCACATGATCGGGATGCGCCATCCCCAGTCGCGTATTGTGCAGGCATACGGTCCAGCAGGACACCCTGGGCCCGCCTCTGGCGCGCCTGTCGATCAGTTGCGCCAGATAGTCGCCCTCGGTCGAAACGATGTCCGCCTGCAGCGGCATGATCTCGGCGTCGGTCCAGCGCGACGGGTCGACCTCGTAATAGACGGTGCCGTCCTGCGGATACCAGATACGGCGGCGCGGGTTGCCCGGCTGCAGGAACCGGCCCGCGTGATAGGAAGTCGCGAGGCTGATCGTATTCACGCCCTGCACCGCGAGGTTGTCCAGCGCGGCATCGAGCCCGATATCGTGCAGATCCCACGGATATGCCCAGACCGAGATTTCCCTCACGGCGAAAGGTCCTCGTAGAGACCTCCCAGAACCCGGCCTTCGGCAACCATGCTCTGGCCGAATGTCAGCGTTTGTCCCCTGACGTCCTCGAGGTCGATCGGGTCGTCGAGGATGCGGAAGACGCTTGCGTCCGCCGGGCTGCCGGGTATCAGCGTGCCCAGATCGCTGCGCCGGATCGCGTTGGCTGGCGTCTGGGTCGTGGCACGGATCACTTCGGTCAGGGGCATGCCCAGGGCCAGCAGCTTGTTCATCGTGCGCAGCACATGCCAGGCGGGGCCGTCGATGCACAACACATGCACGTCTGATGAAATCGTGTCGGGCGGGAAACCGGCAGTCATCGCGGCGCGCGCCGCATCCCAGCAGAACGCGCCCATCCCGTGGCCGATATCGAACAGAACGCCCCGGTCCCGCGCCTGCAGCAACGCGGGTTTGACCCGGCCGGCATCGTCGACCGGCGCGTTGGGTATCGGCCGGAAGCAATGGGTGAGAACATCGCCCGGACGCAGCAAGGCCACCACATCCTCGTAGAGCGGATCCGGTTCGTCGATATGCGCCATGATTGGCAGGCCGGATTCCTCTGCGATATCGAGCGCGAGTTGCAGGGGTTTGATACCGTTGGCGCCGCTGGTGTATCGGCCGACACGCACCTTCAGTCCGACGATCCGGTCGGCATTCGCGGCGGCGACCTCGGCGGCCTCGCGGGTTGCCATCAATCGCATATCCTGGCTTTCGCCGACCATGACGGTGGGCGAAAAGGCAAAGATCCCGGCAAAGGAAATGTGGATGTAACCGAGGATACGCACCTCGGCAGGTTTGATCACATGGCGCCGGAAGCCGGCGAAATTGCCCGGCCCGGCGCTGCCGGCATCCACCAGCGTCGTCGCGGCGCAGCGGCGGGCATAGCTGTCGGCATCGACGCTGAGCGAGGTGCCGCCCCAATAGACATGGGTATGCAGGTCGATCAGTCCGGGCGTGACGATGGCACCCGACACATCGCGTATCTCGGTTCCGGTCAACCCGTCGCCGATTGCCGCCACGCGGTTCCCATCGAACCCGACATCGGTGATGCGGTCGAGCCCGGAGGCCGGGTCGATGACCCGCCCTCCCTTGAGAACCAGCGTGTGCGTCATGGCGCGGCCCTCCTCAGGACACCGAAGGCGGATGCCGGTCCGCCCACGGCATCGCCTGCTCCAGCGCCGCCGACAGGGCGAGAAGCCGTGCTTCATCGCCCATCCGCGCCACAAACTGGACACCGGCGGGCAGTCCTCCGGCCGTGCCGAGGGGCAGGGAAATCGCCGGCTGGCCCGACATGTTGAAGGGCGACATGAAAACGCTGTCGCTCCAGAGCGCGTTATAGGCATCGAGATCGGTCAGGGTCATGTCGTAATAGCCGACCGGGCGTGGCGGCTGGGTCAGAACCGGCGTGATCGTGATGTCGAACCGATCCAGGTTTTGGGCCACGTTGCGACCGATCTGGCGCACGGCCTCGATCCGCCCGGCATGTTCGATCCCCGACGTGTTCCGGCCCCGTTCGATGATCGCCCATGTGACCGGCTCGACCTCGTCCGGCGTGACGGGATGCCCGACAATGGTTTCGAGAAACGAGAACATGGCCGCCGTTTCGACACAGGTCATATCGGTATAGGTTTTCCACGCCGCCGCCGCGTCATAGCCCATGTTGTGTTCGATTACGGTATGACCCATCCCGGCGAGCACACCGGCCACTTCTTCGATCAGTGCCACGATCTCGGGGTGAACCGGGTTGCCATCGGGCGATCGGGTGACGACACCGACGGTCAGCGCCGAGGGCGGTCGTGCAATCGCGTCGAGATAGGGCTGTTCGGGCATCGCAATCGCGTAGGGGTCACCCGCCATCGCACCGCCGATCACGTCCAGATAGGCCGCCGTGTCGCGCACGGTGCGCGAGTTGCAGAGGAAATAGGCCCCGCCGGCCCAGTAGTCGGCCAAGGGGGCGAGCGTCACCCGCCCGCGCGACGGTTTCAGGCCGACCACACCGCAGCACGACGCGGGCACACGGATCGACCCGGCCCCGTCGCTGGCCTCGGCGATGGGGATCATGCCCGTCGCCACGGCAACAGCGGTTCCGCCGCTCGACCCGCCGGCGGTCCGCGCCGGATCCCATGGATTGACCGTCGGGCCGTAAAGCACCGGCTCAGTGGTGATGCTCCAGCCGTTTTCGGGCGCGTTGGATTTGCCCAGCAACAGCAGGCCCGCCGCGCGCAGCCGGGCGCTGATGGTGCTGTCCTCCTGCGCCACCTGGCCCTTCAGAAAGCGCGAGGAATTGGTCACCGGCGCCCCTTTCCAGGACGACGCGAGTTCCTTCAGCAGGAACGGCACCCCCGCCAGCGGGCTGGCGCCGGGCGTGACGGACCCGGCCGACTGCCGTGCTTCGTCATAGAGCTTGTGGATGATGGCGTTCAGCGCCGGGTTCATGGCCTCGACCG
>CAYGNB010000347.1:0-3530 GCA_964351135.1 uncultured Rhodobacterales bacterium
ACCTGCGATCTCAACGGGCAGATGCGCGGCAAACGCGTGCCGGGCAGCTACGGACCCAAGCTGGATCAGGATGCGGTTCGGATGCCGCTCTCGACTTTGAACGTCGATCTCTGGGGCGCAGACATTGCCGACAGCCCACTCGTGTTCGCATCGGGTGATGCGGATGGCGTACTACGCCCCACCGGGCGCGGTCCCGTCCCGGTGCCCTGGATCGACACTCCCACCGCTCTGGTGCCGATGGTGATGCATCTCGATGATGGCACGCCCTTTGACGGCGACCCGCGCCACGCCTTGCGCGCCGTGCTCGATCGCTATGATGAGCGGGGCTGGCAAGTGGTGGCCGCGACCGAAATGGAGTTTACCCTGCTGGACGATACGGGCGATGCCCCTGCCCCGCCGTGTAACCCGTTGACAGGTCGCCCGCTCGCTGCCGAGGCTGTGTTGTCCGTGGCTGAAATGGATGCATTCGACGCTTTTTTCACCGACCTCTACGAAGGCTGCGCCGCCATGGGCATTCCGGCGCAGGCTGCCATTTCCGAGAGCGGCCTGGGGCAGTTCGAGATCAACCTGTTGCACGGTCCCGCCATTCGCGCGGCCGATGATGCGTGGCTGTTCAAGGGGTTGGTTCGCGGTCTGGCCCGCAAGCATGGCTTTGCCGCCACCTTCATGGCCAAACCCTATCCGGACGATGCGGGTAACGGCATGCATGTGCATTTCTCGGTGCTGGATGCCGAGGGCCGCAACGTGTTCGACGATGGTGGCGACAGCGGCAGCGCCGCGTTGCGTTCGGCAGTTGCGGGCTGCCTTGCCGCGATGCCGGCCAGCACGCTGATATTCGCGCCGCATGGCAATTCCTACGACCGGCTGGTTCCCGGCGCGCACGCCCCCACCGGCGCGGCGTGGGGTTATGAAAACAGGACGGCGGCCATTCGCATTCCCGGCGGTGCGGCCGCGGCGCGCCGGATCGAACATCGGGTCGCAGGCGGCGACGTGAACCCCTACCTGATGTTGTCCGTGGTTCTGGGTGCCGCACTGGCCGGGATCGAAGACGGCATGTCGCCCCCTGCCCCGATCACCGGAAACGCCTATGGCGTTGCGGGCCTGCCGCAACTCGCCGACAGTTTCGATGCGGCCATCGACCTTTTCGAAACCGACCCCCTGATCGCACGGATTCTCCCGGCGCAGTTGATCGCAAATCTCGTCATGACCAAACGGCAGGAGCTACTGCGGTTTTCCGAGATTCCGCCCGACCGGCACTGGCTCCACTATCTCGATGCGCTCTGACTGCCCTCTTGCCCCGTTCGGCAACCTCGGCTACCCTTGGATTTGATCAAATTATACGACCTCCCGGTGAACCATGAAAATCGGAATCCTCCAGACCGGTCACGCCCCGGACGAACTGATGGATCGCACCGGCGACTACGATGCGATGTTCCGCACACTTCTCGCCGGTAACAGCTTTGAATTCGATACCTACGCGGTGGTGGACGGCGACTTCCCCGAGAACGCTGAGGCCGCTGATGGCTGGCTGATTACCGGCTCGAAACACGGCGCCTATGACGATCTGCCGTGGATTGCACCGCTGGAGACCCTGATCCGGGACATCCGTGATACGGGCCGCCCTCTCGTCGGCATTTGTTTCGGACACCAGATCATCGCTCAGGCGTTGGGTGGCCGCGTCGAGAAATTCGCCGGCGGCTGGTCGGTGGGGGCGACCGACTATGACAGGAGCGGCGAACGGTTGACGCTCAACGCCTGGCATCAGGACCAGGTGACCGCCCTGCCCGACGGTGCGCAGGTGCTCGCCGGAAATGACTTCTGCGCCAATGCGATCCTCGCCTATGGCGACACGATCTGGACCGTACAACCCCATCCCGAGTTCGGGAGCGATTTCATCGACGGGTTGCTGCGGACCCGCGCCAAGGGGGTGGTACCCGAGAATATCCAGGCCCGCGCCGCCGCCAATCTGGACACACCGACCGACAGCCGCCGCATCGCGGATGAAATCGCTGCATTCTTTAGGAAAGAGAGGGCCTGATGGCCGACTGGACCGACAATCTTCCCGACGCCGCGCGCGCCTATCTCGACGGACGGCGGCTGGACGAGGTGGAATGCATCATCTCCGATCTTCCGGGCATCGCGCGCGGTAAGGCCGTGCCCGCGAGCAAATTTGCGCGGCAGGACTATTTTCACCTGCCCGACAGCATCTTTTACCAGACCATCACCGGCGACTGGGGCGAAGCCGCAGGCGACGAAGGGTTCATCGAGCGTGACATGATCCTGCGACCCGACTTTACCACGGCCACCGCCGCGCCGTGGACGGGCGACTGGACGTTGCAGGTGATCCACGATGCCTTTGACCGCGAAGGCGTGCCGATCCCCTGCAGTCCGCGCAACGTGCTCAAGCGGGTCGTGCAACTCTACCACGATCGCGGCTGGAAACCGGTCGTCGCGCCGGAAATGGAGTTCTTTTTGGTCGCCCGCAATCTCGACCCGGCCAAGGAAATCGAGCCGATGATGGGTCGTTCGGGCCGCCCGGCTGCGGCGCGGCAGGCCTATTCGATGACCGCCGTGGACGAATTTGGCCCCGTCATCGACGACATCTACGACTTTGCCGAAGCGCAGGGGTTCGAGATCGACGGCATCACCCAGGAAGGCGGTGCCGGTCAGCTCGAGATCAATCTGCGTCATGGCAATCCGGTAAAACTGGCCGACGAAGTGTTCTATTTCAAACGCCTGATCCGCGAGGCGGCACTGCGGCACGATTGTTTCGCCACCTTCATGGCCAAGCCAATCGCTGACGAGCCCGGTTCGGCAATGCACATTCACCATTCGATCATCGACATCGAAACCGGCCAGAACCTGTTTTCCGGTCCGCAGGGTGGTGAGACGGACGCCTTCTATCACTTCATCGCCGGTCTTCAGAACCACCTGCCCTCTGCGATTGCCGTCTTTGCGCCCTATGTGAATTCCTTCCGCCGTTATGTGAAGGATCATGCCGCCCCCATCAACCTCAGCTGGGGCCGCGACAACCGCACAACCGGAATCCGCGTACCATTGTCCGGCCCCGATGCGCGGCGCGTGGAAAACCGTCTCGCCGGCATGGACTGCAACCCCTATCTGGGGATCGCCGCCAGCCTTGCCTGCGGCTATCTCGGGCTGCTCGAGGAACGCCGGCCCGAACGCCAGTTCAGGGGCGATGCCTATGACGGTGACGAGGCTCTGCCCCGCGACATGGGCCGGGCGCTGGACCTGTTCGACGGCGCGGTGGATCTGCATCGTGTGCTGGGCGAGGATTTCGCCCGCGTCTATGGCATCGTCAAGCGTGCTGAGTACGAGGAATTCCTGCAGGTGATTTCCCCCTGGGAACGTGAACACCTGCTGCTGAACGTCTGATCCGGTGCCCGCCGCATGAACCTCTTGCACGCCAACGACCGCCGGCAGGGCGAATACCCGGCCAGCTGGTACGCCGCGACAGCCACTCCGCTTGCCCCCTTCCCGCCCCTGCGCGGCGAAACCCGCGCAGATGT
>CAYGNB010000348.1:0-3529 GCA_964351135.1 uncultured Rhodobacterales bacterium
TGCCGCGCTAACGCGGCAATATCACCGTGAACACCGACCCGCGCCCGACCTCGCTCTCGATCCGCAGGCGGCCCCGATGACGGTTGATGATATGCTTGACGATGGCCAGCCCCAGTCCGGTGCCGCCCAATTCGCGCGAGCGGTGGCTGTCAGCGCGATAGAACCGTTCCGTCAACCGTGGCAGGTGATGCGCGGGAATACCGGCGCCGTGATCGACGACCTGTAGTCGGGCCGCCGGCCCCTGTACCGCCCCGTCGTGGTCTGACACCGACAGGCGCAGGTCGACCTTACCGCCGGCGCCGCCGTATTTCACCGCGTTTTCAACCAGATTGTTGAGCACCTGACGCAGCTGATCCGCGTCACCGGGGATGTCGACAGGATCGTCGGGGGCCTGCAGCGACAGCTCGACACCGTTCTTTTCCGCCATGGGCCGTAGCGCGTTCAGCGTTGTATTCAGCAGCCCCGTCAGATCCAGCCGGCCCCGGGGACGCACCCGTTCGTGTTCTTCCACCCGGCTGAGTGACAACAGGTCACCGACCAGGCGGTTCATCCGTGCGGCCTCGTCCGCCATGATCCCCAGGAACCGTTCGCGCGCGGCGGCATCGTCCCGCGCCGGCCCACGCAGGGTGTCGATGAACCCGGTCAGCGCAGTCAGCGGCGAACGCAACTCGTGGCTGACATTGGCGACGAAGTCGCGCCGCATCCGTTCGGCCTGTTCGGGCGCGGTCATATCCTGGAAACAGACCAGCACGCTGTCATCGTCCGGGCGTATATCGACGTCATAGAGCAGATAGCTGTCCGGGGCGCCGATCCGCTGGCGGATCCGCTGGCGCCGGTTGTGGCGAAGCGCGTTTTCGATCCCGGCCCCGATGTCCGGCTGCCGCATCACCAGTGCGTAGTGGCGCCCGACGAGTCCGGCCCCCAGAAGGTTGATCGCCTCGGGGTTGGCGGCTGCGATCTTGGCCTCCGGACCGATCAGGACTGCCGGGAACGGGATCGCGGAAATACTGATCTGTCCGGGCGTGCGGGTCATGCCGTCGCGGCCTCGATTGCCCGGGAAAAGACTTCGCACAGCGTCTCGGGCTCCTCCAGCCCGACCGAAATGCGAAAGAACCCCTCGGACAGGCCCAATGCAGCGCGATCCGCGTCGCTGAGCTCCCTGTGGGACGAGGATGCGGGATGCGAAATCGTCGTCCCCACATCGCCCAGGGTCGGCGCAAAGCTCAGCCCTTCGGCGGCGCGGGTAAAGCCGTTGGCGACCGCCCGCCCTCCGTCCAGTTCGAAACTCACCATGTTGCCACCCTGCCCCGCCAGCAATCCGGCGGCGCGGGCATGGTCGGGGTGATCGGCGCGCATCGGATAGAGCACCCGTTTCACGCCCTTCAGCCCGGCCAGATGATCGGCGAGTACGGCAGCGGTGGCCTGCGCCCGGTCATGGCGCAGTTCAAAGCTCAGCATGCCCCGTTCCGCCAGCCAGCAATCGAACGGGCTGGGCGTCAGCCCGGCGGTGACCGCAAACACACGTATCCGTTCGGTCAGCGCCGGATCGCGCGCGACCGCATAACCCAAGGTGACATCCGAATGTCCGGCCAGCAGCTTGGTCAGCGAATGGATCACAATGTCCGCCCCGTGATCGAACGGCCGAAACCCGCGTGGCGTGGTAAAGGTGTTGTCGACCGCCAGCAGCACCCCGGCCTCGCGGCAAAGCGCGGCCAGACCGTCAATGTCGGCGACACGCAGGGATGGGTTCGACACCACTTCGACCAGCAGCAGCCGCGTTTCCGGACGCAGCGCCGCGCGAACGGCCGCAACATCGCCGGGATCGGCCAGCGTGGTTGCGATGCCCATCCTGGGCAGATCCTCGGCCATCAGCCGCATCGACCGGCCGTAGAGCTGATTGCCCCCGATCACGTGATCGCCCGCTTTGGGCAATCCCATCAGCACCGCCGAAACCGCAGCCATGCCCGACCCGGTCACCACGCCGCCCGTGGCGCCTTCCATGGCATCGAGCCGCGCCGCGACCACGTCGGCATTCGGGTGCCCCTCGCGGGCATAGGTGTAACCCTGCACCCGGCCTTCGTACTGGGCATCCAGCATGTCCGGCGTGTCGCTGGCATAGACGACCGACGGGCTCAGCGGCGTAACGACGGGGCGGCTGGCGCTGTCGGGCAGCGGATCGGGTCGAATGATCGTGCCGCGCGCGTTCCGCATCACAGCGCCGTCAGGCCGTCGCGGAACCTGCGCATGTTGTCCTGATAATGGATGGCGCTCATCTCGAGCCCTTTGATCGCGGCCTCGTCCAGATGCCGCACCACCTTGCCCGGGGCCCCCATGACCAGAGACCCGTCCGGGATCTCCTTGCCTTCGGTGATCAGCGCACCGGCGCCGATCAGACAGTTGTTACCGATCCGCGCCCCGTTCAGCACCGTGGCCCCCATGCCGATCAGCGAGTTGTTTCCGATGGTGCAGCCATGCAGCATTACCTTGTGCCCGATGGTGCAGTTCCGCCCGATGGTCAGCGGAAACCCCATATCGGTGTGCATCACGCAGTTTTCCTGCACATTCGACCCTTCGCCGATGCGAATCTCTTCGTTGTCACCGCGCAACGTGCTGCCGAACCAGACGCTGGCGCCGGTCTCCAGCACCACCCTTCCGATCAGGTTGGCATCGGGTGCGGTCCAGGTGTCGGAATGCAACTGCGGGCGTACATCGCCAAGTGCGTAAAGGGTCATGTCCGGTCCTCGAATTCGGCCTGCAACGCGCGCACGTGATCGGTCAGATCCGGTTGCTGGATACGTCGCAGGCGGGTGGCGGTGATAATGGTTTTCAGCCGATCCTCGGTGGCGTCGAGATCGTCATTGACCAGAACGTAGTCGTAGGCATCCCAATGGCTGATCTCGTCCCAGCTTTTCTGCATGCGCCGGGCGATGGTTTCGGCATCGTCCTGACCACGGCTCTCCAGCCGCCGGCGCAGTTCGGCAATCGAGGGCGGCAGCAGGAAAATCGACAGCACATGCGGGGCCAGGATCGAGTTCGAAATCTGCTGCGCGCCTTGCCAGTCGATATCGAACAGCACGTCGCGCCCGGCTTCGATTGCCTGTTGTACCGGCCCACGCGGCGAGCCGTAGAAATTGCCGAATACATGGGCGTGTTCCAGCATGTCACCCGCGGCGACCTGCGCCTTGAACTCGGTTTCGGGCAGAAAATGATAGTCGCGCCCGTCTACCTCGCCGGGGCGGGGCGCGCGGGTGGTGGCGCTGACCGAAAATGCAATGCTGTCATCCCAGTCGCGCAAACGCCGCGCCAGGGTGGATTTACCCGCGCCTGACGGTGATGAAAGAATGATGAGAAGCCCGCGCCTGTCGCCCATATCTGCCCCCTACTCGACGTTCTGAACCTGTTCACGCATCTGGTCGATCACCGTCTTCAGCTCCAGCCCTGCGGTCGTGAGGTCGGTCGATTGCGATTTGGAGCACAGCGTGTTGGCTTCGCGATTGAACTCCTGCATCAGGAAATCCAGCTTGCGGCC
>CAYGNB010000349.1:0-3469 GCA_964351135.1 uncultured Rhodobacterales bacterium
GCCTGATCCTGCACAAGTTCGAGGCGATCCTGAGCTGGGCCGAGTTCCTGAACCTGAACCGCCGGGTCGATGACGACGATCCCGACAATGCCAAGAAGGCCGCCGACGATCAGGACGAGATCGGGCTGGGCCAGATTTCCAAGGCGCCGGCCACGCGGCTGAAACTGCATCTCGATCTCTCGCCCGAGGACGTGGACCGCGAACGGCTGTCGGGCAAATGTACCTATCCCGAATGGGATGCGCGCGCCGGGGCCTACCTGCCCGATCACGTCCGGGTGCTGTATTCGGTCGCCGAACCGGGCGACGAGGTGCCTTCGTTCCGCGCCGATCCGCGTGCGCAGCGGCGTATCCGGCAGGTCAAACGACAGTTCGAGGCGTTGCGGCCGGGCCGCGTCTTTGTTCCCGCCAGTCTCGACGGGGACGAACTGGACATGGAGGCGGTGGTGCGCGCGCAGGCCGATATCCGCGCCAACGGGCAGGGATCGAACCGGATCTGGCGGCAGGCACTGCCGCAGGCGCGCGACCTCGCGGTGTCGATCCTGCTGGACGTCAGCCGGTCGACCGAAAGCGCGGTCGAAGGCCGGGCGGTGATCGACATCGAACGCGAGGCGCTGGCGGCGCTGGGCTGGGGACTGGACGCCTGCGGCGACGATTTCGCCATCCATGCCTTTTCGTCGCTGAAACGAAATCGCGTCTACATCCAGCAATGCAAAGGCTTCGGCGAGCCCATGAGCGCGGTGATCGAGGACCGGATCGGCGGGCTGCGCCCCGGCTTTTACACCCGGCTCGGCGCGGCGGTGCGTCACGCCTCGGCCGGGCTGGCGGAACAGTCCAAGAAACGCCGGCTTCTGCTGGTGATCACCGATGGCAAACCCAACGATCTGGATCATTACGAAGGCCGCCACGGTATCGAGGATACCGCTATGGCTGTGCGCGAGGCACGGCGCGCGGGTCATTCCGTGTTCGGCGTCACCGTCGACCGCCGGGCGAAGAGCTGGTTTCCCCGGCTGTTTGGGCGCGGCGGGTTCCACGTGATCCCGCATCCCGACCGGCTGACCGAGGCGCTGCCGCTGATCTATCGCGAACTGGTCGGCGCATGAGCGACATGACGGAAGCCGGGGCGCTGGACGAATTGCCCGGCGATCTGATGATGTGGGTGCTCATCGTCAGCGAATTGCTGGTTTTCGGCGCCGGGCTGGCGGCCTTCATGGCCGTCCGGCTGACCGATCCTGCCGGGTTCGCCGCCGCACAGGACGCGCTGCACCGCACCGGGGCAGGGATCAACACCGTGGTTCTGGTCACCAGCGGGTTTCTGGCCGCCATCGCCGGGCCGCTGCTGGCCGGCGGGCAACTGGTTCGCGCCCGCGCCGCACTGGTCGCAGCGGCGGTACTGGGGGTGCTGTTCCTGATCATCAAGGGGGCCGAGTTCGCCGACAAGGCCGAACGGGGCATCGCCTGGGATACCCACCCGTTCTATACCTTCTACTATCTGCTCACGGGGTTTCACGCGGCCCATGTGGTCGCGGGCGTGCTGATCCTGCTGCTGGTGGCGTGGAAGGCGACCACGCGCAATATCGAGGTGGGCAGCGCCTTCTGGCACATGGTCGATCTGGTCTGGGTGCTGCTGTTCCCGGTGATCTACCTGCTGCGATGACCGTGCCCGTTCTCATCCGCGCATGGGCGACGCTGATCGCGCTCAGCCTCGGCTCCACCGCGCTGGCGGTCGGGGCGATCCCGCCCGCATGGCAGCCGGTGGCCGGAGCGGCCATTCTGATACTGGCCTGGGCCAAGGCGCGCGTCATCCTTGCCCGCTATCTGGGGCTGGCCGCCGCGCCGTTCTGGGCGCGCGGGTTCGGGGTCGCATTGGGCGTGTTCTGCCTGGTGCTGCTGGGGCTTTATCTGGTTCCGATCACGATCTGAACGCGGCCGCCAGGTTTTCCGGCAGTTCGAATTCGTCCAGCACCCGCGCGCGCGCGTCGCCCGACATCTTGCGCGCGGTCTTGGCGACGATGCGGTCCAGTTTCGCGGGGTCCTGGGTCTGCGAGAACGGCGCGAAGTACCATTTGAGAAAGACGAAACAGATCACATCCTCGAGCGCCTGAACCTGAGGGTCGCGTTTGATCCCCTCCTTGCGCAACATGCGCTGCGCGGCCTCGATGTCGCCTGCGTCGTACCCTGCATCGGCCATCAGGGCGCCAACCCGTTCGGCATGGTGCCGGGCCAGATCGCTGCGCCAGCTGAGATATCCGGCGCGACCTTCGGCGTAATCGGCGCGTTTCAGCACCCAGCGCTCGATATGCTGGCCCCGCGCGGCGATCCGCAGCGGTTCGGACGCGTCGGGGAACAGCCGTTCCAGTTCGGCGGTCATACGTTGCCCGTATAGCAGCGCCGCCGGTGTGCCCTCGGACCGGTCGGGGTCGGCGGCGTTTGCCGCGTCGATGGCCGTGATTACCTGCTGCAGCCGGGTCATAACGCCTTGTTCCAGGCCATTGCGGGGTCTTCGTCGGAATAGGACCGCAGTTTTTCGATATCGTCGATCGCCGCATGATTCTTGGTGATCCGCACACCGACCGACTGCAGCTTGGAAAACGCGCGCGACAGGCTTTCGGGCTTCATGCCCAGCCGCCCGGCGATCAGGATCTTGTCATAGGGCAGGGTGACGACACAGCTGCCCCGGTCGCAGGGGGCGAGTTTCAGCAGGAATTCGGCCACGCGCTGGGCGCCGGTCTTGGCCTTCATCTGTTCCACCTGGCCGACCAGTTCGTGCAGGTGCTGAAAGGCCGCGGCGAGGATCGAGATACAAAGCTCGGGCTGACCCATCATCAGCGAGGTAAACGTGTGGGCCGGGATCAGCAGCAACGTGCAATCGGTGACCGCCTCGCACGACACCGGGTATTCGCGATTGCGGATTGCCACCGCTTCGCCGACGCTGCTGCCGCGGGTGCCGACATGCACCACCGCCTCGTTGCCGTTGGGCGCGATCCGGAACAGCTTGATCCAGCCGTCCAGCACGACGTGAATGCACTGGGCCGGTTCGCCCTGCATGAAGATCGTCTGCCCCCGTTCATAGCCACGCGTCGACGACGCCCGGAGCAATTCCTGTGCGACCGCATCGGGCATCGTCCTGAGCAGCAGCGACCCGCGTGCCACGTTCTCGTGTTCTCGGCTGATCATGTGGACCTTTCAATGCTCGTGGCTGCGAACCGCCCTTGAAATCGGACAATACCGGCTTCGTCGCCCAATTGTCTCATCTTAGTTGCCTCTTTTTCAAGGCTCGTCGGCGAGAGACCGGCGATCTGGCTGCCCGGTTCCGGCTGCCCGTCGCGCTGTTTCGGGGAATTGTTCCTTTCCTTGCGGGGGATGATCTGCCACCCATGTAGACCATGCAGTTACGGATTAGCGGAGGGGTAACAATGCGACATTTCATCTGTGCGACATTCACCGCGGCGATGGCGCTCGGGCTGGCGGC
>CAYGNB010000350.1:0-3462 GCA_964351135.1 uncultured Rhodobacterales bacterium
TTCCAGACCCTGCTGGACTGGCTGGACGAGGCGCAGCTGGACCGGGTCGGCTGCTTCAAATACGAAAACGTGGATGGCGCGCGGTCGAACGCGCTGCCCGATCATGTGCCGGACGAGGTCAAACAGGACCGCTGGGACCGTTTCATGGCCAGGGCACAGGCGATCTCGGCGGCGAAACTGGCGGCCAGGGTGGGTAGCACCTGCCAGGTCATCGTCGACGAGGTGGACGGCGACGCCGCCACCTGCCGCACCATGGCGGATGCGCCCGAGATCGACGGCAACCTGTTCATCGACGACGGTCACGAGACGCTGAAACCCGGCGATATCGTCACCGTCGAGGTGGATGAGGCCGGCGATTACGACCTGTGGGGCCGGATCGTCTGACCCTCAGCCCGCCACTGCGGTTTCCACCGCCGACACAACACCGGCCACGGTATCGCGCAGCAGCGTTTCATCCTCGCATTCGGCCATCACCCGGATCAGCGGTTCGGTGCCCGATTTGCGAATCAGCAGCCGCCCCTGGCCCTGCAGCGCGACCTCGGCCCCCGCGATCGCATCGCGCACCGGGGTCATCTCCAGCGGCGTCTGCCCGGCGGTGTACCGCACGTTCTGCAACAGTTGCGGCACCGGGTCGAACCGGTGGCACAGTTCACTGGCACGCTGCCCCGCGCGCTGCATTTCGGCCAGCACATGCAGGCCGGCCATCAGCCCGTCGCCGGTGGTGGCGTGGTCGGTCATCACGATATGACCCGATTGTTCGCCACCCAGATTGAACCCGCCCTCGCGCATCCGTTCCACGACATAGCGGTCACCCACGGCGGTGCGCTCCAGCCGCAGCCCCTGCCCCTGCAGATGCCGTTCCAGACCGAGATTCGACATCACGGTCGCCACCAGCGCGCCGCCGGTCAGGGTGCCGGTTTCCGCCATCCGCGCCGCCAGCAGCGCCAGGATCTGATCGCCATCGGCCACCTTGCCGGTCTCGTCGATCACCACAACCCGATCTGCATCCCCGTCGAGCGCGATCCCAGCATCCGCGCCATGCGCCACGACCGCCGCCGCAGCCGTATCGGGGTGGGTCGATCCGCACCCCTGGTTTATGTTGTGCCCGTCCGGAGACACGCCGATCGCGATTACCTCGGCGCCCAGTTCCCACAGCACCTCGGGCGCGGTGCGATGGGCGGCACCGTTGGCGCAATCCACCACCACCTTCAGCCCGTCCAGCCGCAGGTCGCGCGGCAGCGATGCCTTGACCCGTTCGCCATAGCGGAACCGCGCGTCGTCGATCCGTTTCGCCCGACCGATATGTTTGGCCTGCGCAGGGTCCACCCCGCTGGCCACCAACGTCTCGATCTCGGCCTCGGCCTCATCCGACAGTTTGAACCCGTCGGGGCCAAAGAACTTGATGCCGTTGTCCTGCGCCGGGTTATGACTGGCCGAGATCATCACGCCCAGATCGGCGCGCATGGTCCGCGTCATCATGCCAACGGCGGGGGTCGGCACCGGGCCGAGCAGCAGCACGTTCATCCCTGTCGAGGTCAGCCCCGCAGTCAGCGCGTTTTCGAACATATAGCCCGAAAGCCGCGTGTCCTTGCCGATCACCACACGGTGGACCCCGCCGGCCTCACGCCGGAAATAGCGGCCGACGGCAGCGCCCAACCGCAGCGCCATGTCGGCAGTCATCGGCGGTGTATTGGCGGTGCCACGCACCCCGTCGGTTCCAAAAAGCTTACGCATCTGTTGTCCCGTCCCTTGCCGCCCGCCACAGGCGCAACGCCTGCGCCGTCTCGGCCACGTCATGCACCCGAAGCATTTGCACGCCCTGCGCCAGTGCTGCAAGCCCAACCGCAATCGACCCCGGCGCGCGGGCCTGCGGTTCCGGGGCGCCACCGATATCGCCGATGAACCGCTTGCGCGACACGCCCAGCAGGATACCGCAGCCGAGCCCGTGGAACAGCGCCAGCCCCGCCAGCAGCGCGAGGTTATGCGCGCGCGTCTTACCGAACCCGATGCCGGGGTCGACCAGTATTCGGTCGCGGGGAATGCCCTGGCGTTCCAGCGCGGCGATGCGTCCGGCGAGATAATCGTAAACGTCCAGCAGCACGTCATCATAGACGGGCGCATCCTGCATCGTGGCCGGGTCGCCCTGCGCATGCATCACGCAGACCGGGACCTGCCGTGCCGCACACAGCGGCGCAAGGTCAGGGTCGTAGGTCAGGCCCGCCACATCGTTGACCAGCCCCGCCCCGGCATCGAGCGCGGCCGCGGCCACCGCCGCCTTGCGCGTGTCGATCGAGACCGGCACCGCGCTCTGACCGCGCAGCGCGGCGATCACCGGCGCGGTGCGGCGAATCTCCTCGGCCTCGGGCACGGTTTCGGCCCCCGGCCGGGTGGATTCACCGCCCACGTCGATCATGTCGGCCCCGGCGGCCACCATCGCGCCCGCCGCCGCCAATGCCGCATCGGGCGCTGCATGCTGTCCACCGTCCGAAAAACTGTCCGGCGTCGTATTCAGGATGCCCATGATCCGGGGACGGGACAGGTCCAGCTCCGCAACCGGCGCGCGCGGCGCAACCAGACGATCCAGCACAGGCGCGGGAATGTCCCGGGCAGCCACGACGCGGGGCGGCGCGCTGCGCGACAACAGCTCGGCATGGGTGAACCAGAGCGGCCCGCCCGCAAGCGGGCAGGCCATATCGGGGCGCGCCACACCGTGCTGCGACAAGGGGCGAAAATATGGGCTCACAGCGTGGTACGGTCGGCGGGGATCACGCGCAACGGCACCGGCGCATCGGCGGCATCTGCCGGCAGATCTGCCCCGATAACCAGCATCTCGCCAGCCTCGAACTGACCCGCGAACCACGCCGCCAGCGCAACGGCATCGGACGGGTGCGCCGATGGCCCATCGACCGCATCCAGCACGATCTTGGACGGCGCCCAGACGCTGATCTGACCGTTCTTCATGGCCCAGTCGAGCTCGGTCCGGGTCGACACCACGACACAGCGGAGATCGCGCGCCGCCAGCACCCACGCGTTCTGTTCGATGGCCAGCAGGTCGATGCGGCGCTGGGTCAGGGCGTGCCCCGATTGCGGCGCCGGCAGATCGGGCGCGCCGACGCAGAGGATCAGCGGCCGCGCGCGGGCCTGCAACTGATCGATCCACCCCGACAGGTGCGGTGCGACGATGGCCGCGTTCGACAGGTAGACCAGGCGCGGATGGGGCCGGTCATCTTCGGCAGGCGCCCTCGGGTGTTCACTGAGTTGCCCGCGCGTGCGCACGATTTCGACCCCCAGAGCACCGGACCCCCGGTCGAGCTTTTCGATGCGGACGAAGGCGCGCACCGCCTGCGGCTCTGCCAGGATTCGTTCGGCGATTCGTTCGGCCAGCGTTTCCAGCAGGTTCAGACGCTCGGCGGCCAGTTCATGGGCAATCGCCTCGGTCACCCGGTCGTAGGACAGGATGCG
>CAYGNB010000351.1:0-3458 GCA_964351135.1 uncultured Rhodobacterales bacterium
CCTCCGAAGAAACCTCGTCGAGTTCCTCGCGCGTCGGGTGCCGCAGCTCGGCCAGTTGCGCGTTGTCGTAGCCGAAACCGATGATCAGGTTCACTGAGTCGACCACCGCCTGGTTTTCCGCCACCCAGTCGCGCAGCCCCTGTTGCAGGCTGGCGATGTCGGTTACATCCCCATCGGGCGGCGCGAGCATGTTGGCCGAGAGCGCCTGAATGCCGCCGAGCACGACGTGGCCGTGGCTGTCGACGAAGCCCGGCAGCATGGCGCGTCCGGCCAATTCGAACATTTTGGTGCCCTCGCCTTTCAGCGCCGAAATCTCCTCCATCGTGCCGACCGCGAGGACCTTTCCATCCTTCACCGCCACCGCCTCGGCCGTGGGCGCCTCGTCATTGATGGTAAGTATCGGGCCGCCTGAGTAGATCGCATCGGCAATCTCCTGCGCCAGAGCGCCCCCGGAGAGCATCGTCGCTCCAAATAGCAGCGCCAAGCTGCCGGTAATGATCCGCATCGAAGCTTCCTCCTAAAGGGCGCGCACCGCGCACAATCAAGGCGCGAATCCGAGGCGCTCGAAAAGCCTACATGCGAAGCCTAACGTGTGGTCATATAGGCGTCACCCCAGTGGTTGAGTTTGTGATCAAATGGATCATTTGCCTACTTATATCAGCTCCCAAGAGGGCAAGAGGCAGACAATGGCCGGCTTTTACACAAATGCTCTGAGGGATTCACTGCATGAATCCAGCGTGATAGCTGGTGGTGATGAGCAGTTGGTCCCCTACGAAATACAAGACTGGGAACTGGCCTTTGGACAACACGGCGCTGAAGCAGCGCGGCTCCCCGTCTATCTGGTTTGATGCCGAGATGGAATGGTATGCCCCTGCAACCGGCACAGCGCAGCCCGCGTCAGTCGCGCGCGTCGGCCAAGTTCAGTTCCATGAAAATCGGCCCGTCCCGCATCTCGGGGTTTTGATCGCAATACGGTTCCGTCGGGCGAAATCCCAGCCGCGGTATAGCTCCTGCACCTTATGCTGCTCGGGGCCCGTGTCAAGGCGCATAACGTCATACCCGATGTCCCGCGCCTCTGGCATTCGGCATGGCGATCGTAATGCCACTCGACAAACGCCCGCATCAGGGCGCGGACATCATCGAACTCCGCCTCCGTCCCTGCCATCTTCTCCTGAACCATCGCCGTCTCCCATTCGCGTCCGAACGGGGAGCGCGCTGCGAAGTGATCTTTCGCAAGTGAGCAGCGGTCAAAAGGAGGAGGCCGTCCCGCGCGCACCCTTGCAACTGATTTCCGGCTGGAAACACCCCCCGCCCGAGTCGTTGTCTCGCAGCGAACGGCAGGACGGCGAACCAAAGCCACCATAGCCGCTACTCGCTTCGATGTCGGTTAAGTCAGCACAAAACTGGAATCGGACATTTTGAGCGGGTGATGTCTCCCAGAGCGATTATCGTCTACCCGCCGTGCCACATACGGTGGTGGTTTCATTTGCGTCCAAGGAAACGCGAATTCAAGCTGACGGGCGCCGTTGAGCAGCAACGCATCAGCCCCGAATCTTGCCACGAACTGTGCGCCAACGGGCAATTCGCCGGGCTGCTCTGTAGCGTCGTGGATTGGGAGGGAAATCGCCAGATCGCCGGAGACGTTGAGATACAGGCTTTTTTGCCATTCCCCCAAGTCCATCCCGTCATCGGCATGGATGTCGTAGTATCCGACTGGCGGGGCTACGCGTGGCGTGGCGGGAAGAACCAACAGGTCGAACGTGTCGAAAAGCCGCCCGAAGGTATCGGCGACCTTGCGGAAAGGCGTCCGGCTTCGCCGATCATAAAGTTCTTGTTCAGGATCGGAACACCGCGGAAAGGTCCACCTGGCAATTTATCGGCGTCACCAGCCCGGCTTTGGCGAGCCGGGTCCGCGGTGATTTCAGGCCGACAACGCCCGTTTAACTTCCCGTGCACCACCGGAGCGACACGCCTGAGGGTCTCCCGGTGCGTCCCGCCCGGGAACAGCGCCGCGCACGCCGGCGTCAGGTGAAAAGAACGAACACGTCGGGGAACCGTTACATTGCCGGGCTATTTCTCGAGCGTTGTAATCAGGAAAGCTGCGATGTCCGACACCAATGCTATGCACCCCGATCAGGAAACGCTGGCCGATGCGCCGCCGAAAAACGGCTGGTTGCAATGGCTGGCGGTCGCGGCCCTCGTCTATCTGCTCATCTGTGCGGTGGGGCTGATCGGCTCGGGCTTCAAAGCCGCCACGGGCGACCATGCGAAGGAACTCTTCGCCTTCGCCACCAACCCTTTTGCCGGCCTCGTCGTCGGCACCGTCGCCACCGCACTGATCCAGTCGTCGTCGACGGTCACCTCGATCATCGTCGGCCTCGTGGCCGGCGGTCTGCCGGTCGAGGTCGCCGTGCCGATGGTCATGGGCGCCAATATCGGCACCTCGATCACCAACACGATCGTGTCGCTGGGGCACGTCCGCGAAAAGAAGGAGTTCGCCCGCGCCTTCTCGGCCGCGACCGTCCACGATTTCTTCAACCTGCTTTCGGTCGTCATTTTCCTGCCGCTCGAGATTGCCTTTGGTCTGCTCGAGAAGATCGGCAAGTTCCTCGCAGCGCCATTCTATGGCGGTGCTGACGCCTCGATCGACGGGTTCAACTTTGTCAAGGCGGCCACAGCCCCGGTCACCAACGCCATCAAGGGGCCGCTCCTGTCACTCGGCGACACGACGGGCGGCGTGCTGCTGATCATCGTCGGGATTGCGCTGATCTTCCTCGCCATCAACTATATCGGCAAGCTGCTGAAGAAGCTCATGGTCGGCAAGGCGCGCGAGATCATGCACACGGCTATCGGCCGGGGTCCGCTTGCGGGCATCGCGTCGGGCACGTTGGTGACCTGCCTCGTCCAGTCGTCCTCAACCACCACATCGCTGATGGTGCCGTTGGCCGGTTCCGGGGCGTTCGGGCTGAAACAGATCTATCCCTTCACGCTCGGGGCAAATATCGGCACCTGCCTGACCGCGCTGCTGGCCGCCACAGCCGTCACCGGCAACAGCGAAGCTGCGCTGCAGATTGCGTTCATCCACCTGACCTATAACGTGCTGGGCGTCGCGATCATCTACGGGCTGCCGTTCCTGCGTTTCATACCCGTCCGGGCGGCAGAATGGCTGGGGCGAACAGCAGCCGAAAACAAATCCATCGCGCTTGGCTATATCCTGGGTGTATTCTTTGTGATCCCGGGGCTCTGCCTTGGCATCACGGCCCTGGTTTGAAGAGGAACCTAACCATGAACGACCCCCGCCCGCTCACCCGCGAAAAGCTGGAAAGCCTGATCGAGGAAACCGAAGGCTCGCTGGCAGAACTGAAGGCCGAACTGGCCCGCCGGGACGAACAGTCCCAGCATCGGGAAATCGACCGGCTCGAAGAGCATCTGAACTCGGCCGAACACGGGCTGCGCAG
>CAYGNB010000352.1:0-3443 GCA_964351135.1 uncultured Rhodobacterales bacterium
TGCAGTTCCAGCGATTCCGCCAGCTGCCGGCGGATCGTGTGCAGCGGGTTGAGCGATGTCATCGGCTCCTGGAAGATAAAGCTGATGTCGTTGCCCCGTACCTGCCGAAGCCGCGCGGGGCTGGCCCCGATCATCTGCCGACCGTCATAGGTGATCGACCCGTCCACCTGCGCGCTGTCGCCCAGCAGCGACACGGTGGACAGCGCCGTGACCGACTTGCCCGATCCGCTTTCGCCGACCAGCGCCACGGTTTCGCCCCGATCCACGGAAAACGACACCCCGCGCACCGCCTGCGTGGTCTTGCCGTCCTGCCGGAACGACACGGTGAGGTTCTCGACCGCGAGCAGGCTCATGAAAACGTCTTTCGCGGATCAAAGGCGTCGCGAATGCCTTCGAAGATGAACACCAGCAGCGACAGCATGATCGCAAAGGTGAAAAACGCGGTGAAGGCCAGCCACGGCGCCTGCAGGTTCTGTTTCGCCTGCAGGGTCAGTTCGCCCAGCGACGGGGCCGAGGATGGCAGACCGAAGCCGAGGAAATCGAGGCTGGCCAGCGCCGAGATCGTCCCGGTGACGATGAACGGCAGCATGGTCAGCGTCGCCACCATGGCATTGGGCAGCATGTGGCGGAACATGATGGTCATGTTCCCGACACCCAACGCCTTGGCCGCGCGCACATATTCCAGGTTGCGCGCCCGCAGGAATTCGGCGCGTACCACGCCGACCAGCCCGGTCCAGGAAAACAGTACCATCAGGAACACCAGCAGCCAGAAACTTCGTCCCAGAATCGCGAACATGATGATGATGACGTAGAGTGACGGCGTGGCTGACCAGATTTCGATCACCCGTTGGAACACCAGATCCAGCCAGCCGCCGAAATATCCCTGGATCGCGCCGGCAAAGATACCGACGAGGCTGGCCACGCCGGTCACGATCAGCGTGAACAGGATCGACAGGCGGAACCCGTAGATCACCCGCGCCAGCACGTCGCGTTTGGTGTCGTCCGTACCCAGCAGGTTCTGCCGGTTGGGCGGCAGCGGTGCTGCGCCCGGACGGTCCACAGTGGTGTTGAAGCTGTAGGGAATCGGCGGCCAGACGGTCCAGCCGCGTTCGATCGGTTCGCCGGCAACCATCCCGGTCGCGGCTTCTTCGATCACCCCTTCGGGATCGTCGAAACAGCTTTCCAGCCCGCCCGACACAATCAGGCATTCCACCTCGGGGTCGCGATAGATGGCCTCGGTCTGGAAATCGCCGCCGAACGCGGTTTCGGGATAGAAATGGAAGATCGGGGTGTAATATTCGCCGCGATACTGCACCAGGATCGGCTTGTCGTTGGCCAGGAACTCGGCGAACAGCGACAGGCCGAACAGCACTGCGAATACCCACAGCGACCAGAAGGCGCGGCGGTTGCGCTTGAAGCTGCGCCAGCGGCGGGCGTTCAGGGGGGACAGCGCCACCTCAGCCCTCCCTCTTCTCGAAATCGATCCGCGGGTCGACCAGCACATACATCACGTCGGACAGGATGCCGACGACCAGGCTCATCAGGCCAAAGATGAACAGCGTACCGAAAATCACCGGGTAATCCCGCGCCACGGCCGCCTCGAAACCCAGCCGGCCCAGCCCGTCGAGCGAAAAGATGGTTTCGATGATCAGGCTGCCGGAAAAGAACACGCCGATGAACACCGCCGGGAACCCGGCGATCACGATCAGCATCGCGTTGCGGAACACGTGGCCGTAGAGCACCTTGCTCTCGCTCAGCCCCTTGGCGCGGGCCGTCATGACATAGTGTTTCTTGATCTCGTCGAGAAAGCTGTTCTTGGTCAGCAGCGTCAGCGTGGCAAAGGCGGAAATCGTGCTGGCAATCACCGGCAGCGCAATGTGCCAGAAATAATCGCCGACCTTGCCCCACAGGCTCAGGCTGTCCCAGTTGTCGCTGGTCAGCCCCCGCAACGGGAAGATCTGCCAATAGGACCCGCCCGCAAACAGCACCAGCAGCAGGATCGCGAACAGGAAACCGGGGATCGCATAGGCGACAATGATCGCGCCGGATGTCCAGGTATCGAAACTGCTGCCATCCTTGACCGCCTTGCGAATGCCCAGCGGGATCGACACGATATAGGCGATCAGCGTGGACCACAGTCCGAGGCTGATCGACACCGGCATCTTTTCCAGCACCAGGTCGGTCACCGAAATCGACCGGAAATAGCTTTCGCCGAAATCCAGCCGGACATAGTTGCCCAGCATCGTCAGGAACCGCTCCAGCGGCGGCTTGTCGAAACCGAACTCGCGCTCAAGCTCCTCGATGAACTCGGGCGGCAGACCGCGCGCGCCGACATAGCGGTCGGATGCCCCGGCGGCCTGGGTGTCCACGTCGGCCCCGCCTCCGGCAAAGCCTTCGAACACGTCGCCGCCGCCTTCCATCTGGGCAATGATCTGTTCCACCGGACCGCCCGGCACGAACTGCACCAGGGTAAAATTGATCACCATGATGCCCAGCAAGGTGGGGATCACCAGCAGCAGGCGGCGAAGGATATAGGCGGCCATGCGGCGGGATTACCTCAATGCACCGGCGGCTTTCAATGCCGCGGCACCTTCTTCGTCGGCCCACCAGAGGTCCTCGAGCCCCAACGCGTAGGGCGGCAGATTGGCCGGATAGCCGTACTGATCCCAATAGGCGACCCAATGTTTGCCCAGATACCAGGTGGGCACAATAAACCGTTTCGACCGCAGCACCCGGTCCAGCGCGCGCACATTCGCCACCAGTTCCTCGGTTTCCCTGGCCGACACGATATTGTCGATCAGCGGTTCGATATCCGGCCCATGCACGCCCGACGGGTTGAAAACCGAGAACGCCGCCGCTTCGGCGCCGAACTGCTGATAAAGCCCGGTCGACGGTTGCAGCGACATCCGATAGCCGCCCGAAATCATGTCAAAGTCACGTTCGCGCCGGCGCAGGGTAAACTGGGCGTTGTCGATCCGGTTATAGACCGCGGCGATGCCCATGGCCTTGAGGTTGTCGACAAATGGCGAGGCCAGCCGGTCCAGCGCCGGATCGTCCGACAGGAACTCGATCCTGAGTTGTTGACCGCTGGTGTCGCGGCGGATGCCGTCATCGCCCACCATCCATCCGGCCTCGTCCAGCAGCTTCATCGCGCGGCGCAGGTTCTTGCGGTCGGTCTGACGGTCGGTACGGCCTTCGGGCAACACCGGCGGCGCGGTCTCCAGCAGCACGGGATCCAGCGCGTCTCCCAGCGATTTCAACACCTCCAGTTCACGGCCCTGGGGCAGACCACGGGCTTCCATCTCGGTGCCTTCCCAGAACGACTGCCGGTGCTGGAACAGCCCGTATTGCAGGCTTTCGTTGGTCCAGGCGAAATTGAAGGCCAGTTGAACCGCCTCGCGGACACGCACATCGGAAAACTGCGGCCGGTCGAGGTTCATCAC
>CAYGNB010000353.1:0-1312 GCA_964351135.1 uncultured Rhodobacterales bacterium
CAAATACGCGGTCCGCGACAGCAAGAGCGCGGGTTCGTCGCTGAAATTCTGCCTGGTCGCCACCGGCGAGGCGGATCTCTATCCCCGGGTCGGACGCACGATGGAATGGGACACCGCGGCCGGTCACGCGGTGCTGGCGGGCGCGGGCGGCGCGGTGGTACGCTTCGACGATCACACGCCGCTGCGCTATGGCAAGGACGGCTTTGCCAATCCCTTCTTTATCGCCCACGCACCTGGCGTCGATCTGAAGCCCGCGTGATGAGCGTTCTGGTCGCCATCCCCGCCCGCTATGCCTCGACCCGGTATCCGGGCAAACCGCTCGTGCCGCTCACCGGAGCGACCGGCATCGCGCGCAGCCTCGTCGAGCGATCCTGGCGTGCCGCGTGCGGCGTGGCCGGGGTGGACAAGGTGGTGGTGGCGACCGACGACGACCGCATCCGCGCGACTTGCGAAGGTTTCGGCGCAGAGGTGGTGATGACATCGCCGGACTGCGCCAACGGCACCGAACGCTGCGCCGAGGCCCACGCGGCGTTGGGCGGCGGCTATGAAATCGTCGTGAACCTGCAGGGCGACGCGCCGCTGACCCCGCACTGGTTCGTCGAAGATCTGGTTTCCGGGCTGCGTTCCGATCCCGCCGCCGGTATCGCCACCCCGGTGCTGCGGTGCGACGGTGCCGCGCTGAACGGGTTTCTGGAGGATCGCAGAAACGGCCGCGTCGGAGGCACGACGGCGGTGTTCGGCACCGATCACGGCGCGCTCTATTTCTCGAAAGAGGTCATTCCCTTCACCCCCGACACCTACGCCGATACGGACGATACGCCGGTCTTTCACCATGTCGGCGTTTATGCCTATCGTCCCAACGCGCTGGACGCCTATCCGGGCTGGCCAGTGGGTCCGCTGGAAACGTTGGAGGGTCTCGAACAACTGCGGTTCCTGGAAAACGGTCGCCGCGTGCTCTGTGTCGAGGTCGAGGCGCGTGACCGCCAATTCTGGGAACTGAACAACCCCGAGGACGTGCCCCGGCTGGAACGGATGATGGCCGAAATGGGACTGGAATGACCGAACCGCTGACGATCAGCGTCGTGATCGTCAGCCGCGACCGGCCACAGGCGCTGCATCGCTGCCTGCTGGGCGTCTCACAACTGTTCTATCGCCCGTTCGAGGTGGTGGTGGTCGCCGATGCCGCCGGCCTGCAGGCAATAGAGGACCTGCCCTTTGCCGACCGCCTGAAAACCGTCCGCTTTGACGACGCCAATATCTCTGCCGCGCGTAATCTCGGCATCGCGCAGGCGGCCGGAGAGGTGATCGCCTT
>CAYGNB010000353.1:1412-3434 GCA_964351135.1 uncultured Rhodobacterales bacterium
CTGCGCCGGTCGGTCCTGGCCGAACTCGGCGGGTTCGACCCGGCCTATCGGTTCTTTCTGGATGAAACCGACCTGAACCTGCGCCTGGCTGCGCAGGGTCTGACCACCGCCATCGTGCCGCGCGCCGAGGTGCATCACGGATTTGCCGCCAGCCCCAGACGGCGCGCCGACCGGGTGCCCCGCGACCTGACGCAGATCGGCGCCAGTTGGGCGGTGTTCCTGCACCGGCATTGCCCGGCCGACAACCGGACCGCAGCCTGGAAACGGGTATGCCGTGACGAGCGGCGGCGAGCCCTGCGTCACATGATCTCGGGGGCGCTGGAACCGCACGAGGTACGTCGGCTGATGCGCGGACTGCACCGGGGATTCGAGGCCGGCTTGGCACGGTCAACCGCTCCATTGCCGACCTTACCGGATCCGATTGCCCCGTTTCTGCCGCTGCTTATTTCTCCGCCACCGCCGCCGCAGATCGTCGCAGGCCGCTGGTCGTCACGCCGCAGGCTTGCCGGACAGGCGCAACAGGCCGCGGCCCGGGGCGGATCGGTCACGCTGTTCCGGTTTTCCCGCACGGCGCTTTACCATAAGGTAAGGTTTACCCCGCAAGGGTACTGGGAACAGACCGGTGGCCTTTTTGGCAAGAGCGAGCGCAGCCAACCGCTGCTGCGCTGGCATCGATTTGCCGGAAGGTTGCGGGATGAAACGGAACGTGTAGGATTTCCCCGTGGACTGCACGGCAATTGATGCAAGAAAGACAATGGCCGGGTTCGATTGATTCTGGTGAGAATTTTTCAGCGGTTTCCCCGGTAAACCGCAAAATGTATCGGTGCCAAGTATTGTAGAGCGAGGACTGTGATGGGACAGAAAGTTACCAAGGCCGTGTTTCCGGTTGCGGGTCTGGGAACCCGGTTCCTGCCCGCCACCAAATCGGTTCCCAAGGAAATCATGACGCTGGTGGACCGGCCGTTGGTTCAATACGCCATCGACGAAGCCCGCGCCGCCGGGATCAAGGAATTCCTCTTCGTCACGTCGCGCGGCAAGAGCGCGCTCGAGGATTACTTCGACCATTCCCCGGTGCTGGAACAGGCGCTACGCAAGGCGGGCAAGACCGAGCTTCACGAGATTCTGAAGTCCACCAACATGGAAAGCGGCGCCATCGCCTATATCCGCCAACACAAGGCGCTGGGGCTGGGGCATGCGGTCTGGTGCGCGCGACGGCTGATCGGGAACGAACCCTTTGCCGTGATCCTGCCCGACGACGTGATCGCGGCTGAAACCCCCTGCCTGCAGCAGATGGTCGAAGCCTATGCCGAAACCGGCGGCAACATGGTTGCGGCGATGGAGGTTCCCCCGCAACAGACATCGTCCTATGGCGTTCTTGACATCGACAAGGACGAGGGTTCGACCGTCTCGGTCAAAGGTATGATCGAGAAACCCCAACCCGGAGAGGCCCCGTCAAACCTTGCCGTCATCGGGCGGTACATTCTGAGCCCGTCGGTCCTGAGGAACCTCAACAAAATGAAATCCGGCGCGGGTGGTGAAATCCAACTGACCGATGCCATCGCCGAGGAAATCAGAAACGGCAATGGCGTGCACGGGTTCCGGTTCCGCGGCCAGCGCTACGATTGCGGGTCCAAGGCCGGGTTTCTGCAGGCCACGGTGGCGTTTGCACTGAACCGCGATGACCTGCGGGACGACCTGCTTCAGTTCATCCAGGATGTCGTGCAACTGGATCGGGCGGCAGAGTGACCTCAATCCTTGTTACCGGCGGCGCCGGTTACATCGGATCGCATGCCTGCAAGGCACTGCGGGCCGCCGGTTTCGAACCGGTCACCTATGACAACCTGTCGACGGGCTGGCGCGACGCCGTGAAATTCGGACCGTTCGAACAGGGCGACCTGCAGGACCGTGCGCGGCTGGACGAGGTGTTCGCCCGATATGCGCCCGTCGCGGTGATGCATTTCGCCGCGCTCAGCCAGGTTGGCGAGGCGATGTCGGAACCGGGCCTCTACTGGCGCAACAACG
>CAYGNB010000354.1:0-1324 GCA_964351135.1 uncultured Rhodobacterales bacterium
AGTCGCGCCGCCCGCTGTCTGGATTTGCGCGGCGCATAGGGGCCGGGGTCGCAGACCACTTCGGCCCGGCCATCGGACCGCACGGTGATCAGCCCCAACCCCAGCCGCCGGCACAGGCGGATGTTATCCCTGAGCATCCGCCGCGCCGTCCGTCCTGCCGGGCGCGATACCGCAACATAGACCGCATCGGTCACCGCCAGCCGCGCCACCGCCTGATGATAGAGCGACAAGGTGAACCGCAGCTTGAGTTCGACGATCACCGGCGGCTCGTCGCCCCGGCACGCCACCACGTCCGCCGCACCGACCTCGCCCTTGACGACATATCCCTGCCGTTCCAGCAGCGCCTTGACGGGCGGGTAAAGCTCGACCTCGTTCATGCGCGGCCGTGCCTACCACGCGTCTACATAACGCGGGCCGGGCGCACCCGGCCCGGCGGCCGACAAGGCGCGGTCGATTTCGTCACGCGTGTGTGCCGGGTCGATCACCGCATCGAATTCCAGCAGGCTGGCGGCGTTCAGCGCCTTTCCCCGGTCATAGAGTTCGTCCACGAGGCGCCGGAATTCTCTCTCGCGTGCGACAGGATCGTCGATGGCCTCGAGCCGCGCGCGCTGCCCCAGCCGGACCGCACCCTCCAGCCCCATCGCGCCAACCTCGCCGGTCGGCCAGGCACAGCAATAGACCGGCCGGTCGAACCCGCCGCCCGCCATCGCCATCGCGCCGAGCCCGTAGGCCTTGCGCAGGATCACCGTGACCAGCGGCCCACCGAAATGCGCCCCGGCCAGAAACAGCCGCGAAATATGGGCCACCTGCCCCTGTTGCTCGATTTCGGGTCCGACCATGAAACCCGGGGTGTCACACAGCGTCACCACCGGCAGGCTCCAAGCGTCGCAAAGCTGCAGGAACCGCGCGCCCTTGTCGCCGGCGGTGCTGTCGATCGCCCCACCCAGATGCAGAGGGTTGTTGGCCATCAGCCCCACAGCACGCCCCCGGATGCGGACCATGGCGGTGATCAGACCCGGTCCGAAATCCCTGCGCACCTCCAGGACGCCGCCCGGATCGGCCAGCGCATTGATCACGTCACGCATGTCATAGGCACGAGTGCGGTCTGCAGGCACGATACGACGCAGGGCGTCAGCCTCTGCCGCCCCCTTGTCGGCCGGTCGCGGCAGGCACAACAGGGTCCTGGCGGCAGCCACCGCGCCCGACTCATCCTCGGCCAGCAGGTCGATCACACCGTTTTTCGTCTGCACATCCGAGGGGCCGATTTCAGTCGGCTCGACCACGCCCAGCCCGCCGCCCTCGATCATGGCCGGGCCGCCCATGC
>CAYGNB010000354.1:1334-3398 GCA_964351135.1 uncultured Rhodobacterales bacterium
CATGCCGATCCAACTGTCTCGGGTGGCAATCCGCAGATCGCAGACACCGAACAACGCCGCATTTCCGGCGAAACAATATCCCGCGGCAATTCCGATCCTGGGGCCACGATGCGCAGCGAAGCGCGCGAACGAGGTAACGTTCAGCCATGCGGCCATGATTTCGGACACGTCGTAATCGTTGGGCCGGCCGCCGCCGCCCTCGGCAAACAGAACGATGGGCAACCCGTCGCGCCCGGCGACCTCGATCAGCCGGTCCATCTTGCGGTGATGGTTGAAGCCCTGCGTGCCCGCCAGCACCATGTAGTCCACCGCCATCGCCGCAACCGCGCGGCCCGCAACCGTGCCGACGCCGCAAATGATGCCGTCCCCCTGGGTGCGGGCCTGCAATTCATCCAATGGCCGCCGCGACCGCTGGGCCGCCACGGCAAGCGCGCCGTACTCGGTGAACGACCCCGGATCGAACAGATCCTCGATATTCTCGCGCGCGGTCCGGAATCCGCGCGCATGGCGCCGGGCCACCGCCTCGGCGCGCGCATCGTCCCGCAGCAGCGCCATGCGAGATTCGAATTCGGCCATGTCGGGACGGTCGGTGTCGGGCGCCGCTGCAACCGGGGTCTCCTGCCCGGTCGGTTCCAGCGTCACGAGCGGCTCGCCACCGCGCAGTTCGTCGCCTACCGAAACATGCACCGCGCGCACGATGGCGGCCGACCTGGCGCAGATCTCGTGGCGCATCTTCATCAGTTCGGTGGCAATCAGCACCGTACCTGCCGCCACCTCGTCGCCCACGGCCACCGGAATGTCGGCGACGATGGCCGCGCCTTCGGATCTGATGACAGTCATGCCAGCGTCGATCAGAGACCCCACTTGGCGCGGGTCGCCTCAAAGAACCCCTTGGCCTGTTTCAGCTTGATCCAGTTGTTCACGTAGTTGATCCACACCTGATCGTCCTGCGGCAACAGCATGGCGATCGGCGTCGGCGCGCGCGGTTCGGCATTGGTTACCCGGACCACCGGGAACTTTTCCACCAGCGTCGAACCCTCGATATTCGAGGTGACGAACACATCGGCCCGGCCCGCGATCACCTCTTGGTATCCGCGCGCGGGGGCTTCGACCACCTTGATCTCGGCCTCGGGAAACCAGTCGCGGGCCAAGGATTCAAAGACGGTGCCCAACGTGGTCGCGACGGTCACGCCCGCTTGATTGATCGAATCATACCCGTCGAAATCGCCCGCCTTGTCGGCATGGGTAAAGGGGATCATCTCGACCGGGAGATAGCTTTCCGAAAATCCGGCCACTTTCATACGCGCCGGCGACACCGAAGCGGAACCGGTCATGTGATACTTGCCGGCCACCACGCCGTTGACGAGCGTTTTCCAGTCGGTCGGCACGAATTCGACCTCGACCCCCATGTCGGTGGCCAGTTCGGTCATCACGTCGATATCGAACCCCTTGTAGCTGTTGGACGCCGGATCGCGCACCGTCATCGGATTCCAGTCGCCGGTGGTGCCGACCTTCAGCACGCCGCCGTCAAGGATCTCGTTCAGTGCCGATTGCGCCTGCGCCGCCGCCGCCAGCCCCACCGCCAGCACACCTGCCGCCATCATCGTCGTCAGTTTCTTCATGGTCGTCCCTTCCCCGGTTGCCGCTTTGCCAACATTTCCCCATCATGGACGATTGAATTTGAATGGAAACCCCCGCTACCCTCAAGCGAAATGTTCCCTGCGGGAACCTGCCCCGGAGGAGCCAATGCCCGATGCGGCCATCGAACTGATCGGCGTGAACAAGTGGTTCGGCGATTTCCACGTGCTGAAGGATATCGACCTCAGCGTCGGCAAGGGCGAACGGGTGGTGATCTGCGGCCCCTCCGGGTCAGGAAAGTCCACTGTTGTGCGCTGCATCAACCGGCTGGAATCGCATGAGACAGGCACCATCCGGGTGGACGGCACCGAACTGACCGACAATCCGAAATCGGTCGCCTCAATCCGGTCCGAGGTCGGCATGGTATTCCAGCAATTCAACCTGTTCCCGCATCTGACCGTGCTGCAGAACCTCACGCTTGGCCCG
>CAYGNB010000355.1:0-3391 GCA_964351135.1 uncultured Rhodobacterales bacterium
ATCGACCTGTCGATCTCGATCTGCACCGCATGCTGGCCCCGCGCCGGGCGCCCGTAGGCCTGGGCGACATAGGCCCCGGCAAATGGCGCATTGCGGGCCACCCGCAGCCCGGCGGCGGAAAAGGCAGCCTCGATCCGGTCCACGACCTCGCCATCGGCGGCGGCCCCGAACCGGTCGCCCAGCACCACCTCGGGGCGGTTCCCGCGCCCGCCCAGCATATTCTCGATGGCCTCGTGCGGCATCGAATGGCAATCGACCAGGATCGCCTGACCGAACTGCGCGCGCGTATCGGTGAGCAGCCGTTGCAGGGTCGCGTGGTAAGGATGCCAGAACCGATCGAGGCGCGCCTGCGCCTCGGTGCGCGACAGCTTGCCGCGATGGATCTGCCTGCCATTGGCCACCACGCGCGGGATCACACCCAACCCTGAGGCGACGCGCGGGTTGTGCCCACGCCGCTGCACCCCGGCGATCACCGCCGGGTCCAGTTCATCGGCGCCGCGATTGAGGTCCACATAGGCCCGCGGAACCCGCGCGCTCAGCAACGGGGCGCCGTAGTCGGGCGCCGCGGCGAACAACTGGTCCACGAACGCGTCTTCCGAACTGCGAATGGCCCGTTCGTCCAGCAGGCTGTCGCGCAGAAACATCGCGGGGTAGTCGCGCCCGCTATGCGGAGAGGCGAAAATCACGCAGGAGAGTTGCCGCACGGGCAAGGCGAGATCAAAGGCAGGATCGGTCATCGTCGCTCCATTCCACGTCATTGTTTACGTGAAACGGGCCCCCTTCAAAAGCCCTTGATCCCATCAGCGACTCCTTCTATAGACGCCGCTACCGGCGCGGATTTCCGCGCCCCATTTCGTTCTTGGGGCGGATGACGCGGCGGCATTCATGGGCGGTTAGCTCAGCGGTAGAGCACTACGTTGACATCGTAGGGGTCACTGGTTCGATCCCAGTACCGCCCACCATGAATTCACCGCTCCGGTTTTCCGGGGTGCCCGCAACACCAGGCGCTGGCCCGCGCCGCAACGAAATGGAGAACGGCGATGAAGGTCAAGAATTCGCTCCGCTCGCTCAAGAACCGGCACCGCGACTGCCGGATCGTGCGTCGCAAAGGCCGCGTTTATGTGATCAACAAGACGCAGCGCCGGTTCAAGGCCCGCCAAGGCTGAACCCGACAGCACCGACGATGCAAAACCGCGCCCATCCGGGCGCGGTTTTTCTTTGCGCCCTATCCCGGTTTCGGCGGCAATCCGATCATCGCGAATTGTCGCTTGCATCTTTCCCTGAATCCATTAATTGACCAAATAAGTCGGAAATTGGCATATCACCAATCTATGGGAGTTATCATGCGCAAACCTGCAACCTGCCTCGCCGCCCTGCTGGCCGCCACGCTGGCAACCGCCGCGACAGCCGATGGCGAACTGAACCTCTATTCGTCCCGCCACTACGATACCGATGAGAAACTCTATTCCGATTTCGAAGAGGCCACCGGCATCACCATCAACCGCATCGAAGGCAATGCCGACGAACTGATCGCGCGGATGCAGGCCGAGGGCGCCAACAGCCCCGCCGACGTGATGTTGACCGTTGATACCTCGCGGCTGAAACGCGCCAAGGATGCCGGCATCCTGCAATCGGTCGACAGCGCGGTGCTCGAGGATCGTATCCCCGGCAATCTGCAGGACGCGGACAATCAGTGGTTCGGGTTCTCGCAGCGGTCCCGGATCATCTTCTACGACAAGGCCGACGTGCCCGAGCCGCCGCAGACCTATGCCGATCTGGCCGACCCCAAATACAAGGGGCAGGTCTGCATCCGTTCCTCGTCCAACGCCTACATGCAGACGCTGCTGGCCGCGATCGTCGAACATGAAGGCGAAGACGCCGCAAAGGCCTGGGCCGAAGGCGTGGTCGCGAACTTTGCCCGCGAACCGCAGGGCGGCGACACCGACCAGCTGCGTGGCCTCGTGTCGGGCGAATGCGATATCGCCGTGGCCAATACCTATTACTTCGCACGCGCGCTGCGCAAGGACGTCAAGGGCCTCAGCGACAGCGTCGATACGATCGGCTGGGTGTTTCCCGACCAGGATGGCAACGGCGCGCACATGAATCTGTCGGGGGCCGGCGTGGCCGCCCACGCGCCGAACCGCGACAATGCGATCAAGTTCCTCGAATACCTGTCGGGCGACCAGGCGCAGATCTATTTCTCGGCCGGCAACGACGAATATCCAGCGGTCGAGGGCGTGGACCTGGCCGAGTCGGTCAGGAAGCTGGGTGAATTCAAGGCCGACACCGTGGACCTGTCCGCCGTGGCCGACAACATCCCCGCCGCGCAGAAGATCTTCAACGAGGCCGGCTGGAAATAGGCCGTAGACCATATGTCCCACCTGCGGCGCCGGTCCATGTGACCGGCGCCGTTTGCTTTGGCCCCGCGCCGCCTGCGGCACCGAAACCGGGTGACAAGCCGTGGGGCAGCCCCTATAAGGCGCGCGAATTTCCCTTCCCAGTACAGGATTGCTGTCATGACCGTGCAAGTTTTCGGCCACAAGTCGCCCGATACCGACTCTACCGGATCGCCCATCATCTGGGCCTGGTACCTGTCCGAGGTGAAGGGCATCCCGGCAACCCCGGCGCTGCTGGGCGAACCGAACACCGAAGCCGCCTTCATGCTCCAGCGCTGGGATCTGGAGAAACCCGCGATCATCGACGACGTGGCCGCGGACGCGCCGGTGGTGATCGTGGACACCAACAACCCGGCCGAACTGCCCGCCAATATCAACAGCGCCGATATCCAGGCGATCATCGACCACCACAAGCTGGTGGGCGGGCTGGAAACCAAGGGCCCGATCGACATCACCATCCGCCCCGTCGCCTGCACCGCGACCATCATGCACGACCTGATCGGTGACGACATGAGCCGGATGCCGAACCCGGTCAAATGCGCGATGCTGACCTGCATCCTCTCGGATACGCTGGAATTCCGCAGCCCCACCACCACCGACCACGACCGCGCTGTGGCCGAGAAACTGGCCGCCCAGCTCGGCATCTCGATCCCTGATTATGCCGCCGAGATGTTCGCGGCGAAATCCGACGTTTCGGCGTTCTCCGACGCCGAGCTGCTGCGCATGGACAGTAAGGAATACGAGGTCGAGGGCACGAAGTTCCGGGTGTCGGTTCTGGAAACCACCGCACCCGCAACCGTTCTGGCACGCAAGGACAGCCTGGTCGAGAACATGCAGACCGTCGCCGCCGAGGATGGCGTCGATCAGGTTCTGTTGTTCGTGGTCGACATTCTGAACGAGGAATCGACCCTGCTGGTTCCAAACGATCTGGTAAAATCGCTGGCGGCCAGCAGCTTCGGCGCCACGGCGACCTCGGACACCGTGGTCCTGCCCGG
>CAYGNB010000356.1:0-3389 GCA_964351135.1 uncultured Rhodobacterales bacterium
GTGCAGTTCGGCATAAACGGCTTCGGAGGGCAGGAACATCAGCGCCCCGTCGGCGGTTTCGCCTTCGATAATGTATTTCTCGGCGATTGCCCGGATATGGGCGCGCAGCGCGGTTTTCATCTGCCGCACGGCGTCCTGCAACTGAGCCTGGCTGTCGGCCCGGCGCAGCGCCTCATAGGGCTCCAGCGGAAACTTGCTGTCGATCACGATCGGCCCCGGCGGATTGGGCAGATGGATCAGGCAGTCAGCGCGTTTGCCGTTGGGCAATGTGTGCTGCAGCGCATAGGCATCGGGCGGCAGCGCCTTGGACACGATGTCGTTGAGCTGGATTTCGCCAAAGGCACCCCGGGTCTGTTTGTTGGACAGAATATCCTGAAGGCTCAGCACATCGCCCGACAGCTTGGTGATATTGTCCTGGGCCTTGTCGATTGCCGCCAGCCGTTCCTGCAGCGCGGTGAGCGATGTGGCGGTCTGCTTGGACGACCCGTGCAGCGTATCTTTCATCCGCTCCTGCAACTCGGTCAGCGCCCGGTTCTGACGCATCGCGTTGTCGGCCAGCCGGTCCGACATCTGCTGCTGGACCGTGGCGAGACGCGATTCGACCGTCTGGATCACCTGCATCTGCGCATTGGCCTGAGTGTCGGACACTTGCTGCAGCCCGCCCTGAAGCTGCGCCTGCCCCTGACCCAGTTGCTGCACATGGCTGCCGAGCGCCGCCATCTGCCGCGCCAGCGGTTCGACCATCCGGGCCGACCGGCTGGCGGCCCGCAGCGCGAAAATCAAGAGCAACAGCACCAACACCACCGCGCCAATCGCCGCGAATACGGCGATCACGCGTGGATCGTCCAGCGGATAGGAATGCCCGGCCACCGTGATCATGTGCGTCCAAACAGCCGTTCGATATCGGCCAGTTTGAGTTCAACATAGGTCGGGCGCCCGTGGTTGCACTGGCCGGAATGGGGTGTCGCCTCCATTTCGCGCAGCAGCGCATTCATTTCCTCGGCGCGCATCCGGCGGCCCGAACGAATCGAACCGTGACAGGCGACACGGCTGAGGATTGCCTCGACCCGCGATTGCACGGTAGCGGCGGTACCCAGATCGGTGAGTTCGTCGAGGATGTCACGGATCATCGCGGCGGCATTGACTTCGCCCAGGATGGCCGGGGTTTCGCGCACGGCGACCGCCCCGCCGCCAAAGGGTTCGACGGTCAGACCAAAACGGGCCAGATCGGGCGCAGCGTCGAGCAGCAGAGCGCGGTCGCTATCGGACAGGTCCACGATTTCGGGTATCAGCAGCGCCTGCGCGGCGACCCCGTTTTCGGCCATCTGGCGTTTGAGTTTCTCGTAGACGAGCCGTTCATGGGCAGCATGCTGATCGACAATCACCATGCCGTCCGCCGTCTGGGCGATGATGTAGTTTTCGTGCACCTGCCCACGCGCGGCCCCCAGCGGCAGCTGCTCTGCGTCCCGCTCCTCCGCCCGATGGGCGACGTCGCTGGCGACGGGCGTTTCGACCACCCGGCCGCTGTATTCGGTACGCATCTCGTCGAAGCCCGGGGCCTGCGCCGTCCAGGCTGCCGCCCGCGCCGCAGCAGAGGGCCGATCCATCTGATAGACCCGCGCGCCAGTCGGCGGGGTCTGTTCGGGACGCATCGCGCCCAGCGCGGCGCCCGACACCGTGGTCGAGGCGCGGTGCCCGGCCTCGGCAAGGGCATGGCGCAGGGCCGAGACGATCAGACCACGCGCCACGCCGGGATCGCGGAACCGGACCTCGGATTTCGCGGGATGCACGTTCACGTCCACCAGCGACGGGGTACAATCGATGAACAGTGCCGCCGCCGGGTGGCGGTCGCGGGACAGGAAATCGGCATAGGCCCCGCGCAGGGCGCCGGTCAGCATCCTGTCCTTGACCGGCCGGCCATTGACAAAGAGGAATTGTGCCACCGCCGCGCCGCGCGAATAGGTGGGCAGCGCCGCCAGACCGTAGAGCCGCAGGCCGTCACGCGTGGCATCGATCCGCAGCGCGTTGTCGGCGAAATCGCGCCCCATGACGCCGGCCAGCCGGGCGGTCAGGGCGTCGAACAGGTCGCCCTGCTCGGCATCGGCGCGAAAGGTTTCGCGGCTGCCCCCGCCCGACATGTCGCGCAGGGTGAAACCGACCGACGGTTCGGCCATGGCCAGCCGTTTCACCACGTCCGTGATCGCCTGGGTTTCGGCCCGGTCGGAGCGCATGAATTTCAGCCGCGCCGGGGTGGCGTAGAACAGGTCGCGCAGCTCGGCGACCGTGCCGGCGCGCAGCGCTGCCGGCTTCACCGGCTCGGTCGTCCCGCCCGCGACCCGGATCGTGGCCGCATCGTGGCCGGACGCGCGGCTGGTCAGCGTCAGGCGCCCCACCGCCCCAAGCGACGGCAGCGCCTCGCCCCGGAAACCGAAGGAATGGATGTTGAGCAGATCCGTACCGTCGATCTTGGAGGTTGCGTGGCGCGCCAGCGCCAGCGGCAGATCCTCGGGCGCGATGCCGCAGCCGTCATCGGTGACGCGGATCAGGGTCTTGCCGCCATCGGCGATCTCGATGGCGATACGCGCCGCGCCCGCGTCAATGGCGTTTTCCACCAGTTCCTTGACCGCCGAGGCAGGTCGCTCCACGACTTCGCCCGCCGCGATACGGTTGATCGCAGAGTCGTCCAGTTGGCGAATGACCGGACGATCCCGGCCTATATTGGGGTCAACATACGTCATACCCCAATACCTAGCATGGCCGCACACGATTCTGCCACCGCTGTGTTGCGGGGATGTCCAGGTTTCGATTGCCAGCGCAGAGCGACGACAATGAAACGGGCCGCGCGTGGCACCACCCCACGCTTGCCCTTGATCGGGGGGCGTGCGACCTTGCATCTGACTATCGGGAGGCATCGCATTGCAGACCACCACCGGCACCGACACCGTGACGCACGGCGCACAGCTGCCTCAGGTGACCGAACCGCGCAACCCGGGCATGGCGCTCGATCTCGATTGGGTGCGCAGGGCACAGGCCAATACCTCGGCAATCGAACGCCGCGCGGCGACCCTGCCGGGGCGGAGGTCGGTCAAGAAGGAATACCAGGCGGCCTGGCTGCTGCGCGCGATCACCTGCATCGACCTGACCACGCTGTCGGGGGACGACACCGAGGGCCGGGTCCGGCGGCTATGCGCCAAGGCGCGCCAGCCGGTGCGGACCGACCTGCTGGACGCGCTGGGCATGGGCACGATCACCACCGGCGCGGTCTGCGTCTATCACGACATGATCGAAACGGCGGTCGAGGCGCTGCACGGCACGGGCATTCCCGTGGCCGCTGTCAGCACCGGCTTTCCCGCCGGGCTGTCGCCATTCCCGCTGCGGCTGGCGGAAAT
>CAYGNB010000357.1:0-3389 GCA_964351135.1 uncultured Rhodobacterales bacterium
GTGCATTCCACCCTCGAAAACGAGGCGCATATGTCGGCAAACCCCGATCTGATCGCACTGCGCAGCGGCCGCCCCGTCATCGTTGTCCCCGATGGTTTCGCGGCCGAAAGACTGGCGGAAAACGCGTTGGTGGCCTGGGATGGCAAGAGATCCTCCGCACGCGCCATCGGCGATGCCATGTCTGCCCTCGAAGAAAAGGCGAAAGTCACGATTTTATCCGTCGGTTCCAAAGAGGTCCCTGGCACGCAAACACTGCTGCGCAATCTGAAACGTCATGGAATCGACGCCGAACTGGTTCTCAAGCCGCGGCAAAAATCGATCGCCAACACAATCCTGTCCACCGCTCAGGAGGTCTCGGCCAAACTTCTGGTCATGGGAGCCTTTGAACACAGCAAGTTCAGCCATGACGTGTTCGGAGGCGTAACCACGGACGTCATGCGTGATTCGGATATTCCGGTTTTCCTGTCCCATTGATCTCCCTCGGAGGCGCTGAACGGATCTGTTCTGCGCGCTCGTCCGAGACCGTTAACGTCACTGAGGACGGAAGCCGCCGCCTGACCACGACTCGCCGACGTATCCTCGTCGCGGGCGAAACCCTCTGATTACAGCGGCAGCGCAAACCCGTCGGCATCTCGGCCGCTCTACCCGATTGGAAACAGCCCGCCCCGCGAACCAGAATCCCGCTTCTATGCACGATCAGGCCGGTTGGGTATGTTGGCGCGATTCAATCGAACCAGGACCGGGCCGCGTTGGGCCGGCCCAGGCAATGGTCAGCGCGAAGTATTGCGCAGGTGTAGGTGATGCGCTTTTTCAATATCGTCGGCGATGCGGGTCCAGAAGACGGTATTGCCGCCCTGAAACTGGAAGGCTGGGGTTCGGCCCGAGTAGTTGGAAAGCCGGCCCTCTTTGCGGGGAACCGGTGGAGATACAGCGATGACCTCTGACAGCGATTCAAACGGACTGGACCCGCAGGACTGGACGGCGTTCCGCGCCTCGGCGCATCGCTTGCTAGATCTTTGCGTAGACAGGCTGGAAGCCGCGCAAGCGCACCCCTGGCAACCCGTTCCCGAGGACATACGCGACGCATACTATCTGGAGAACGATAGCGGCGGCCTCGATGTGGAAGCCCTTGTGGAGCGGATAGAAACCCAGGTGCTCCCCTATGGGACCGGTAATACACATCCCCGGTTCTTCGGCTGGGTTCATGGCACCGGGCTGGCCGAAGGACTGTTGTCGGAAATGGCCGCAGCCACGTTGAACTCGAACTGTGGCGGGCGCGACCACGGGATGATCTATATGGAGCGCGCGGTGATAGACTGGTCCCGCCGCCAGATGGGATTTCCCGATACCGCATCGGGCATCCTGCTGTCCGGCACTTCGCAAGCCACCGTGGTTGCGCTCGCTGCCGCACGGCAGCGGAAACTGGGAGCCGGTTTGCGGGCTGCCGGACAGCACGGGAGCCGTCTGACACTTTATGCCGGAACGGATGCGCATAACGCATTGCGCAAGGCCGTGGAGCTCCTGGGGCTGGGCCATGACAACCTGCGACCCATCCCCGAGGGGCCGGATGGACCGGATCTGGACCGGTTTCGGGACACGATCGCAAGAGACAGGGCCGAGGGAGCGTTGCCGTTCGCTGTCGTCGGAACGGCAGGGTCGGTCGATTTCGGCCATTTCGACAACCTGCACGCCCTTGCCGCTGTGGCGCGGGACGAAGATCTCTGGTTTCATGTGGACGGTGCGTTCGGCGCGTGGATCCGTCTGGCCGATGCGCCCTGGCGCGATCTGGGCAGCGGGATCGAACTGGCCGACAGCCTGGCCTGCGATTTTCACAAATGGATGTATGTTCCGTACGACTGCGGTCTGTGCCTGATCCGCGACGAGGCATGGCAACGCGCGGCTTTCGCATCGCGACCTTCGTATCTGGAACCGCTGGATGTGGGGCTGGCGGGGGGCGATCCGTGGTTCTGCGACTACGGAATTGACCTGAGCCGGGGCAACCGGGCGCTCAAGGTCTGGGCCGCCATTCAAAGCCATGGCGCAAAGGGCATGGGGCAAGCGATCACAGGCAACTGCCGACTGGCGGCCGAGATGGGCGCTTGGGTCGAGGCTCACCCACCGATGAGGCTGGTCAATCCGGTGATCTCGAACCTTTGTGTTTTCTCCACGAATGGCGACCTTGAAGAGACTGCGCAAAGCGCCCTGAACACTGCCATTGCCAAACGTCTGCAACTGGACGGCAGCGCGGTGTTCTCAACACTCAAGGTGAGCGGTGTCAGCTATCTGCGCGCTGCGATCACAAATCACCGGACACGATCCAAAGATATCGACAAAGCCATGACCGCCGTCGCTCAGGCTGCGACAGACCTGAGCTAGGGACGGTTCCCGATGCAGAGCAGCGTTCCTGAATGAACTTGCCAACGGTCAACGCGTGGACGGCGACCCCAGATACGGCTTATCGTGCCTTCCTCTTCCGAAGAGACACACCGATCATCCGTATTTTCCAACGGCACCGATCCGAATGTGACAACGAAGGATCAGGAGCACCGCGTAGCGATCCCCTTTTGGACGAGCAGCACGTGTGTCGCCATCGCGCCGACCCACATCGCGAACAGCGCGAGCCATGCGGTCGCGGACAGGATCGCCCCGCCCGAAACGCCCGCACCCACCGCGCAGCCGCCCGCGAGCATGGCGCCGAACCCCATGAGTCCCGCGCCGAGCAGGTAACGCTCCATCGGGACATCCTCCCCGAAGCGTTCGAGGCGCCATTCCCCGGCCGCAAGCGCCATCGCGGCAGAGCCGACGAAAACCCCCGGGACGAGACCTATCCCGAAGGACATCGGCACGCTGCGGTCATTCACGAAAGCCATGAGCGTATCTGTCGCCGGCCCGGTAAAGGTGACGCTCGCCACCGGGACGATTTCGAATGATGCGGTGGCGATCCAATAGGTAAAGACCCAGCCCAGCGTCACGGCCGCACCGACGCCCATGGCAGCCAGCATCCGCGACAGGCCGATCCGGTGCCAGATTCCCAGCGCGAGAGCCCCGGCGAGACAGAGGAAACAGCCCGCGACGACCGCCCCGCGCCCCAGGCCGAGGAGATCGAGCAGGCTGCGCGCTGCGCCACCGTCAACGAGCCAGAGCGACGACAGCGCCTCCCGCGCCGGTGCCAGCACGCCACGGTAGGAGGCCTGCGCCACGAGGGTCAGGACGAGCCCCGTTATCAGCGCGCGCAGATTGCCGGTCCCCGACAAGACGAGCAGCCGGCTCGCGCAGCCGCGTGCGAGGATCATCCCCGCCCCGAACATCAGCCCGCCCGCCACCGCGCCGCTCACGCTGCCCGCTGCGGCAAGCTGGCGTGCCGACGATACGTCGAGAATCCCCGCCAG
>CAYGNB010000358.1:0-3388 GCA_964351135.1 uncultured Rhodobacterales bacterium
AGCCGCGCCGGAACCTGTGCGCGGATCGCGTCGGCGTCGGCGGGGGGAATGCGGCCGGGCCGGAAAATCAGTCCGTAGGCAAAGAGAGCGGTTTCGGCCAGGTCTTCGCCTTCGGGGTGGTCCTGGGCGTAGCGGGTGACAAAGGCATCGTCCGCCTCTTGTGCCGCACGCCAGACATCCGAACGCGCATGATCACGGTCGAGGGAGGCATGAACCGCCTCGTGAAACAGCGATTCCTCGAGATGGTTCTGCGACAGGCGCAGATCGGTCTTGCCCGCGTAGACGAACACCTTGCCCGGTCCGCCGTGGTAACCTTTGTCGCCCTTGTGAATGCCGAACTGGCGCAGCCCTGAACGCAGCAGTGCAGGGAGCTGGCCCAGCGGTATGGCATAGCGTTCCGCCTCGGCCCGCGCGCTGCCGGCATCGCCGAATTCAGGGTTCAGTACGATGTCGATGGGCGCGCTGTCGCGGAAATGCGCCACGAACAGGAACGCGTTCAGGTCGCGTTCGCCGTCAATGCGTTTGTCCCACATCTGCCTGACTTCGCGGCCCCGGTCCTCGAGACAGAGAAACGCCGACGGGTCGCCGGTCGCGATGATGTCGAACACGGTGTCGGCGGTGGCGTCAAAGGGCGGTTCGGAAGAAGCGGCGGTCGGTACAGGAAACCCGGCCAGCGTTGCCGAAAAGACCAGCGCCGCGATCCTGTGGTACCCGTTACGGGGCAGGGGAGTCGTCCGGTCGGCGCGTCGATACGGCATCGCGTTATGTCCTTACCTCTGCGGCAGCCTCACGACGGGCTTCATGCCCCCGCCGCACCGGCGCTGTTCGCCGGTGGAATAGGCTCGGACTGCCGAGATCACATCAATCAATATCAATGCGAATACTCTATGGGCTTACCATGGGTCAGGCAAATGCGGGATTTCCTGACCCTGGGGCCGGGCGCGGCGCCGATCAGACCCCGGTGGCCTCGCGGATCGCCACGGCGAGCTTGTCGACCAGTTCGCCGGTTTCGTTGTCGTCGAGGATGAAGGGCGGCGCCAGCAGGACGTGATCGCCGCGCTGACCGTCGATGGTGCCGCCCATCGGATAGCAGACCAGCCCGGCCTCGAAGGCCGCGCGTTTGACCCGTGCGTTTACCTTCCGGGCGGGATCGAAGGGGTCCTTGCTGTCCCGGTCGGCCACCAGTTCGAGCCCCAGAAACAGCCCGCGTCCCCGGATATCGCCAACATGCGGGTGTTGCCCGAACCGGTCCTCCAGCGCCGCGCGCAGCCGTTCGCCGCGCGCGGGGACACCAGCGACGATGCCGTCGTCGATCAGTCGGCCCAGCACGGCCAGCGCGGCGGCGCAGGCGGTAGGGTGGCCCATATAGGTGTGCCCGTGCTGGAAGAAACCGCTGCCGCCCGCGATCGCGTCATAGATCTTCCCGGAACAGAGCATCGCGCCGATGGGCTGGTACCCGGCCCCCAGCCCCTTAGCGATCGCGCAGATATCCGGGCGCACCTCGTCCTGTTCGCAGGCAAAGAGCGTCCCGGTGCGGCCCATGCCGCACATGACCTCGTCGAGGATCAGCAACACGCCATGGCGGTCACAGATCTCGCGGATTGCCTTGAAATAGCCCGGTACCGCAGGCACCGCCCCCAGGGTCGCACCGACAACGGGTTCGGCGACAAAGGCCATCACCGTGTCGGGTCCGAGCTCTTCCAGCTTGGCCTCGAACTCCTGTGCCAGTCTCTGGCCGTAGGCTTCGGCTGACTCGCCCGGTTGCTGGCCGCGATAGGCATAGCAGGGCGAAACGTGGTGCGTTTCCATCAGCAGGGGCGCGAAGGGCGCGCGCCGCCAACGGTTGCCGCCGGTGGCCAGCGCCCCCAGCGTGTTGCCGTGATAGCTCTGCTGGCGGGCGATCACATGCCGGCGCTGCGGCTGGCCGGTTTCGATGAAATACTGCCGCGCTAGTTTCAGCGACGCCTCTACCGCCTCGGAGCCGCCGGAAACCAGATAAACCCGGTCCAGCCCTTCGGGCGCCAGCGCGATCAGCCGGTCGGCCAGTTCCTCGGCCGGGTCGGAGGTAAAGAACCCGGTATGGGCAAAGGCGATCCGGTCCAGCTGCGCCTTGATCGCATCCAGCACCTTCCCGTCCGAATGACCCAGGCAGGACACGGCCGCGCCGCCCGAACCGTCGAGATAGCGTTTGCCCTCCGCGTCGATCAGGTAAACGCCGTCGCCGCCCGCGATCCGCGGCGGCTGAAGCTGTGTATGGCGGGGAAAAATGTGGCTCATGGCTCATATCCGACGAAAGCAGTGTTTAGGCAAGGCAAGGGCAAACCGTCAGGGTTGACAAGTAATAATGCCGGTGGAACCCTGAATTACCTTGAGAGGGGCCGATTTTCCGCGATTTTTCAAGCCCATCGGTTTCGACGACCCAAACCGCGCCGGTGGGCAGAAAAACCAAGCTGGCGCATTCGTCCTTTTCGAACGCGATGCAAACGCAACAGGGGAGACACTGAAATGAAACATTATGCCAAGGCGGGCCTCGGTGCGCTGGTCACGGCGGCCTTCATGGCGCCGGCGGCCTGGGCCGAAGAATTCATCACCATCGGTACTGGTGGCGTCACCGGCGTCTACTATCCGACCGGCGGCGCGATCTGCCGGCTGGTGAACAAGGGCCGCAAGGAACACGGCGTGCGCTGTTCGGTCGAGTCGACCGGCGGGTCCGTCTACAATATCAACACCATCCGCGAAGGCGAACTCGAATTCGGCGTCGCCCAGTCCGACTGGCAGTACCACGCCTATAACGGCACCTCCAAATTCGAGGATGCCGGCAAGTTCGAGGATCTGCGCGCCGTATTCTCGATCCATCCCGAACCGTTTACCGTGGTCGCCCGCGCCGATAGCGGCGTCGCCACATTCGACGATCTCAAGGGTAAACGGGTGAATGTCGGCAATCCGGGTTCGGGGCAGCGCGGCACAATGGACGTGGTGCTGGGCGCCAAGGGCTGGTCGCTGAACGATTTCGCGCTGGCCTCGGAACTGAAGGCGGCGGAACAGTCGGCCGCGCTCTGCGATAACCAGATCGACGCGATGATCTACACCGTCGGGCACCCGTCGGGATCGATCCAGGAGGCGACCACCGCCTGCGATTCGGTGTTGGTGCCGGTCGAAGGCGAGATGATCGACAAGCTGATCGAGGATAACAGCTTCTACCGCAAGGCGACCATTCCCGGCGGCATGTATCGCGGTTCCGACAATGACGTGACCACGTTCGGCGTCGGCGCCACGCTGGTGACTTCGGCCAACGTATCCGACGACGCGGTTTACACGGTGGTGGCGGCTGTATTCGACAATTTCGACGCGTTCAAGAAGCTGCACCCGGCCTTTGCCCATCTCAAGC
>CAYGNB010000359.1:0-3383 GCA_964351135.1 uncultured Rhodobacterales bacterium
AACCGGCTCGGCCGGTCGGTCGGCTGGCTGTCCCAGGTCGAACGCGACCTCTCCGCCCCGTCCATCGCGGATCTGCGCCAGATTTCTGCGCAGCTCGACGTGCCGATGTCGCTGCTGTTCGGAACCGCCGCCGCATCACCGGACGAAGCCGGTTATGTGGTGCGCAGGAATGCGCGGCGCAGGATCGGCAACCACACCGCCGGACTGATCGAGGAGCTGCTGTCCCCCGACCTGACCGACGATTTCGAAATGGTTCATTCCATCTTCGAACCTCACAGCGAAATCGAAACGACGAACACCCGCGAGACGCAGGAGGTCGGCTATCTGGTCTCGGGAAAGCTCGACCTGCAAATCGGCGACCGCAAATTCACCATCCAACCCGGCGACAGTTTCCGCATCCGCGGCGAACCGCACCGCTGGGCCAACCCCTATGACGAACCGGCCGTGGCGATCTGGGTGATCGCCCCGCCCGTCTACTGATCCGATGTCCTGCCAGCTCCGTTCCCGATACGCCACCGGCATCTACAGACCGGCCACAGCGACGTCGCCCGCCAGGGCGGAGGAGCGGCCCACCCGGACAAAAGGAGCATGAACATGCGCAAGGGATCGTGCCTGTGCGGCGGTATCACATTCGAAATCGACGGCGAGATGAGCCCGCCCTCAGCCTGCCACTGCAGCCAGTGCCGCCGACAATCGGGCCATGTCTGGGTTTCCGCTGTCACCGCGCAGGATGCACTGACTCTGACCGCGCAGGACAGCCTGCGCTGGTATCGCGCCAGCGACAGTGCCAGCCGCGGCTTTTGCGGCACCTGCGGGTCCTTCCTGTTCTGGAAACACGATGACGAGGACACGATTTCGGTCGCGCTCGGATCCATCGACCCGCCAACGAACCTGACATTGGCCCGCCACATCTTCGTGGCCGACAAGGGCGACTACTACGACATCACCGACGGCTTGCCACAAAGCGCTCAGTAAGGGGAAAGACATGGCCGAATTTCCGACGCAGGCTCGCGTGGTCATCATCGGAGGAGGCGCGGTGGGCGCGTCCAGCCTCTATCATCTGGCGAAATCCGGCTGGACCAATTGCGTACTGCTGGAAAAGAACGAACTGACAGCGGGATCGACCTGGCATGCCGCCGGCAATGTGCCGACCTTCTCGACCTCGTGGTCGGTGATGAACATGCAGCGCTATTCGACCGAACTTTATCGCGATCTCGGCGCAGCTGTGGACTATCCCATGAACTACCACGTCACCGGTTCGATCCGGCTGGCACATTCGCGCGAGCGGATGCAGGAATTCGAACGTGCCAGGGGCATGGGCCGCTATCAGGGCATGGATATCGAGATCCTCGGCCTGAACGAGATCAGGGACCGCTATCCCTTTCTCGAAACCCACGGCCTCGCCGGGGCGCTCTATGATCCACATGACGGCGATATCGACCCGGCGCAGTTGACCCAGGCGCTGGCCAAGGGCGCACGCGACATGGGCGCCCGGATCGAACGGTTCTGTCCGGCCACCGGGGTCCGGCGCGAAAACGGCGAATGGATTGTCGAAACCCACAAGGGCGATATCCGTTGCGACTATGTGGTCAACGCCGCCGGGTATTACGCCCAGCGTGTCGGCGAATGGTTCAAACCCTTCGGCGGGCGCACCGTGCCGATGATGGTGATGAGCCATCAGTACATGCTGACCGACGAAATCCCCGAACTCGAGGCATGGTCGCGGGAAAACGGCGGCAAGCTGCCACTGCTGCGCGACGTCGACAGTTCCTATTACCTGCGGCAGGAAAAATACGGGCTGAACCTCGGTCCCTACGAACGCAACTGCCGGGCGCATTGGGTGCAACCCGACGATCCGATGCCCGAGGATTTCAGCTTCCAGCTCTATCCCGACGATCTGGAACGGCTGGAATGGTATATCGAGGACGCAATGGCCCGCGTGCCGCTGCTGGGGCAGGCAGGCGTGAACAAGGTCATCAACGGCCCGATCCCCTACGCCCCGGACGGGCTGCCGCTGATCGGGCCGATGCCCGGCGTGCCCAACGCGTTCGAGGCCTGCGTGTTCACCTTCGGCATCGCCCAGGCCGGCGGTGCCGGCAAGGTGTTGGCGGAATGGGTGACCGAAGGCATGACCGAATGGGACATGTGGTCCTGCGATCCCCGCCGCTATACCGATTACACCGACCGCGATTACTGCATCGCCAAGGGGATGGAGGTCTACGGGCACGAATACGCCATGCATTTCCCCCGTCACGAATGGCCGGCGGGGCGCGACAGGAAACTGTCGCCCGTGCATGACAGGGTAAAGGCACTGGGCGGCGTGATGGGGGCCTATAACGGCTGGGAACGGGCCAACTGGTTCGCCGGGCCGGGCGACGATCTGTCCGACGCGGCCACCCATACCTGGGACCGGTCGGGCCCGTGGGAACCGCGCATCCGCGCCGAATGCGAGGCGGTGCGCGATGGCGTCGGGGTGCTCGACCTGCCGGGCTTCTCGCGGTTCAAGGTTCAGGGGCCTGGCGCGGACGACTGGCTGCGCGGTCTGATCACCGGCGCCCTGCCGAAAATCGGCCGTGTCGGGTTGGTCTATTTCGCCGACAACCGTGGCCGGATCGTGACCGAGATGTCGGTCACGCGCGAGGCCGAGGATCTTTTTGTCCTCGTCACCGCCGCGACCGCCCAATGGCACGACCGGGAATGGCTGGAACGCCACATGCCCGCCGATCGCGCCTTTACGCTCGAAGACTGGACCGACCGGATGTCCACGTTGATCCTGACCGGCCCGAAATCGCGCGACCTGCTGTCGGGCCTCTGCGACGCCGATCTGACCCTGCCTTGGCTGAGTTTTCAGGAAAGCGAGATCGCCGGCGGCTGGGTGGCCCTTCTTCGGGTTTCCTTTGCCGGGGAACTGGGGTGGGAGATTCACGCCGAAAACGCCGATATCCCCGCGATCTATGACGCGGTGATTGCCGCCGGTGCCACACCGTTTGGTATGTACGCGCTGAATTCACTGCGGATCGAAAAGGGATACCGCACCTGGAAGGGCGACCTGTCCACCGATTATTCGCTGCTCGAAGGCGGGCTGGAGCGGTTTATCCGGTTCGACAAGCCGCAGGATTTCCCCGGCAAAGCCGCGTTGATGGCCGAGAAACAGCAGGGCGTGAAAAAGCGGTTCGTCACCCTGGTCGTGGATGCCGGCGCGGCTGATGCGCCCTATATGTCCACGCTCTGGCATAGGGGCGAGATCGTGGGGGAAACCACGTCGGGCGACTGGGGTTATCGCGTGAATGCCTCGATCGCGCTGGGAATGCTGCGCGCCGATCTGGCGGTTCCGGGCACCGCGATCGAGGTCGAGATCTACGGCCAACGACGCAAGGCGGTGG
>CAYGNB010000360.1:0-3383 GCA_964351135.1 uncultured Rhodobacterales bacterium
GGCTGTTCGCCGCGCTGAGCTATCACGGCAACGGGGTGGCGATGGGCAGCCATGCGGGCGCGCTGGTGGCCGAGGAAATGGCTACGGGGCGCGCCGCATCGGCCTGCCCCGATGTGTTGCGCAGACCGCCGGAGCGTTTCCCGCTGGGCCGGTTCCGGCGCATGCTGATGCCGCCGCTCTACGCCGCCCTTGCGTTTACCGACCTCTGAACGGCGGCGTTGACAACGGGCGGGCCGTGCCGCATCCCATTTCCGTATCGGTTTGAGAGGTTGAGACATGAAGATTGCAATGATCGGCACCGGCTATGTCGGGCTCGTTTCCGGTGTATGTTTTTCGGATTTCGGCCATGACGTGATCTGCGTCGACAAGGATCCCGGCAAGATCGAGATGCTTCGCGAGGGCAAGGTCCCAATCTACGAACCCGGCCTCGACACGCTCATGGCGCGTAATGTCGACGCGGGGCGGTTGTCATTCACCGGCAATCTCGCGGCTCCCGTGGACGGAGCGGATGCGGTGTTCATCGCCGTCGGCACTCCCACCCGGCGCGGAGACGGACATGCAGACCTGACCTATGTCATGGCGGCGGCGCGGGAAATCGCGGCAGCGCTGACAGGCTACGCAGTTGTAGTGACCAAATCGACCGTGCCGGTGGGTACCAACCGGCAAGTCCGGGAAGCGATTGCCGAAGCTAACCCAACGGCCGATTTCGATGTTGCTTCGAACCCCGAATTCCTGCGCGAAGGCGCGGCTATCGACGACTTCATGCGCCCGGACCGAATCGTGGTCGGCGTGGAAAACGACCGCGCGGCCGAAGTGATGGCCGATATCTATCGACCGCTCTATCTGCGCGATTTCCCGGTGCTGACCACCGATCTGGAAAGCGCCGAGATGATCAAATACGCGGCAAACGCCTTTCTGGCGACCAAGATCACCTTTATCAACGAAATCGCCGCGCTGTGCGAACGTACCGGGGCGGACATCAAGAAGGTCAGCCAGGGCATCGGGCTGGATGGCCGGATCGGCAACAAGTTCCTTCACGCCGGGCCCGGCTATGGCGGGTCGTGTTTCCCCAAGGATACACGCGCGCTGGCGCGGATCGGACAGGACCACGGGCTGCCGATGCAGATCACCGAAACCGTGATCAAGGTGAACGACGAAACCCGTCGGCGCATGGTGGACAAGGTCGTGGACCTGTTCGACGGCCGTGTCGCGGGCCGCACGATCACGGTGCTCGGGGTCACGTTCAAGCCGAACACCGACGATATGCGCGAAGCGCCATCGCTCACCGTGGTGCCCGCGCTCATCGGGGCTGGCGCGCGGGTGCGGGTCGTCGACCCCCAGGGGCGGCGCGAGGGTGAGGAGCTGCTACCGGGCGTGACCTGGTTCGACGATGCCTATGATGCCGCGCAAGACGCCGACGCGGTGGTGATCCTGACCGAATGGAACGAGTTCCGGGCGCTGGACCTGAAACGGCTGGCCACCCGCATGGCCAATCCGGCGATGGCCGATCTGCGTAACATCTATTCCGCTCAGGATGCCCATCGCGCGGGTTTCACCCACTATGTTTCCGTGGGGCGGCAGGACCAGATCGCCGACGCCGCAAAAATCGCGACGGCGGTCTGAGATCGCCGTTGCTGCGTGCGACCACTGTCACGCGCAGCAACGGCTGTTACGGCTGCCGCAACGCGGTTACGTCGGTCGACTGTACGACCTGCCCATCCTCCAGGATCAATACGGCGCTTCCGTCCCGGATCTGTGTCTCTGTCACCCGGCCATAGGTTTCGGCGGCAGATGTCCCGATAACCTCTCCGGCGGCGCGGCTCTCGACGCGGAAACTGTAGGTGCCGTGGGCCAGCGGCTGACCGTCCGAAGCCACGCCTGCCCATTCGATCGGGTCGGACGACACCGGGATCGGAAGCCGCTGGACCTCCTTTCCATCGGTGTCGGCAACGATGAGAAAGGCTTCGTCGGCGCGCGGTTCGGGGTTCGGAGACACGGAAATCGGAACACCCTGAAACCCGGCCACCGCCGGCACACGCGCCTCCATGCCGACCCACCCGGCCAGATCCGCCAGTTGCGAGAACCCCGCCGACCCGACCAGCTTTGCCAGAGTATCGTTGGTCTGGACCTGTTGTTCGACCATCGAGAACTGTGCCAGCTGCGCCGCGTATTCGGTTGAATCAATGGGTTCGAGCGGATCCTGGTAGCGCGCCTGCGCCGTCAGCATCTTCAGAAAAGTTTCGAAATCCGACGTCAGCGCGGGGCTCGCACTGGCATCGGATTTGGCCTGAGTTCCGGCTTGCGCCGCCTGAACCGTTGTGACTCCATCCATTGTCAAACCCTCACATCCACACCGGATGACATCACACGACGGGCGACCGGAATTCCGGCAGAGGTCTCAATTCCGATCACCGCGCCCCGGTCACGCGCCTGGGTTCTGTCGTCCTGATTCTGTCTGTCGGCATCCCCGCCGGAAAACTCGAACCCGGTGCTGTCATAGCCCAGGCGCTCAAATTCGGACGCGAGTTGATCGGAATGGCGGCGCAGCAGGTCGATGGTTTCTTGCCGTTCTGCGAATATCTGTACGGTCACGCCCTGTTCCGACGGAACCAGCGACATCCTGACCCTGCCCAGTTCTTCAGGGCTCAGCGCGATCTCGACCATCTTGTTATGGTTCCGCGCGGCGACCTCGATCACGGTTTCAAACCGGAACGGCGCATTGGTCGCCCGGATCGGCATGGCATCCGCCATCGCTGGCCGCATGCGCTGGCCGACGGCGTCAGCAGCCTCTATTGCACCACGCGAGTCGAGGCCGGACATGTCATCGGCCGGGGCAATGTCGTTGTCGCCGATACGAACAGCAATCCGATGCAACACGTTGAAATCAGGTACTTGCGCTGCAACAGTCGACTTCTGCGCCATCGCATCAACCGGAGCGGTAATGGGCGCATCGGACGAATGCGAGCGCGGAAGATCTGCTTCGACGGCCCTGATTCTTACGCTGTCCGTATCTGAATGACGCGCTGGGACATCGGGCGCCAGCTGCGCAGAATCGCCCGTCCCGCGCGTCATGCTCCAGGCGGCGGCGCGAACCGTATCACGATCAGCGGCAGCTATCGTTACACTTTCCTTCGCACGGCTCGCCGGCGGGCTGGTAACCTTCGGCGCGGCGGTGGACGCTGCGAGGATCTCGGCAACCGAGCTGATGGCTGGCGCCGCAGCGGAGCCCCGGCCGTTCCCAGCGGCTGCCCCCGCGCGGTCTCGCGCTTCGGTGTCCCGCTCAACCGGTCGCTGTTGCGAAGTTTCGGCGTCAGGCGCAGGCCGAACATCCTCGATCTCGCTCTTCTCGAAATCACTCGACCCTTCATCTGCAACCTGATCTG
>CAYGNB010000361.1:0-3377 GCA_964351135.1 uncultured Rhodobacterales bacterium
GCCCTTGTCATAGGCGTCTTCGAGCCCGTCGAGGAACATGTGGTCGATGACCTGACCGTGCCCGATGCGGGCGCCCCCGCGCATCTTGGGCAGCAGGTAGGGCGCGTTGGTCATGCTTTCCATGCCCCCGGCGACCATTGTGTCGGCATGGCCAAGCGCGATCCGGTCAAAGGCGAGCATCGCGGCCTTCATCCCCGATCCGCACATCTTGTTGAGCGTGGTCGCCGGCACCTCTTCGCCCAGACCGGCGGCAAACCCGGCCTGACGCGCCGGAGCCTGGCCCTGACCGGCGGGCAGGACACAGCCCATCAGGACCTCGTCCACGGTCCCTGCCCCTGCGCCGTCCAGTGCTGCCCTGATCGCGGTGCCGCCCAGTTCGGCGGCGCTGATGCCGTCGAACATACCCTGGAATCCGCCCATCGGGGTCCGCGCAGCCCCGGCAATCACAACGTCTTTCATCGCTCGTCCTCCTGATGTCCTGGCTTGCATACCGAATGGTAAGGATTGCCGTCTAGCGTATCCGGGCCAGATCGGAGGAATATTCGATGAGCCTGACCAGCAAACGGGAAAATGGCGCGCAGATCGTGACTGTCGATGCCGACCGGATCGATGCCGCCATCGCGATCCGGTTCAAAGAGGACATGCGATGTGTCACCGCGGATGGGGATGATCGGGTGATTCTCGATCTCGCCGCGGTGGATTTCATCGATTCCAGCGGTCTGGGCGCGATTGTCGCGGCGATGAAACAGTTAGGGGCCGACCGCCGGCTGGATCTCGCCGGATTGCGGCCAAATGTCGACAAGGTGTTCCGGTTGACCCGCATGGACACCGTGTTCCGGCTCTATCCGACCTTGGACGAGGCTGTGGCCTCGTCTCCGGGCTGACGCGGGCGGTCGCACCCGTTGGCCGGGCGACTGAAGGTTGGGTTAAGCGCCGATCCCATGGCGGTGCGGCAAGCGGTTCCGGTAGTAACCCGCTGGCTGGTTGGGCAGGGGGTGTCGGTGGAATGTGCGGGCGAGGTGGAAATCGCGCTCACCGAGGCGGTGAACAACGTGGTCGAACACGCCTGTGCGGCAACGCAGGGCGCGGATTTGTCGATCATGTGCGCGATATCGGGGGATAGGTTGTCGGTACGTGTCCGCGACCCTGGCGTCGCGCTGCCGGGCGAAACGCCGCCGGTGGTGTCGGCGGCCGATCTCACCTGCCCGATGCAGGATCTGCCAGAGGGCGGCTTCGGCTGGTTGCTGATAGGCGAACTGGCCGAAACGGTACGGTATCGACGTAGGGGCGGATACAACCTGCTGGATCTTACCTTTCTCCTGCGGCCCGCTTAAACGGCTCTGCCCGGAAACTGCCGCAATTGGCTCAAACTCTTGCCGGGATCTGGCGATACACCGGAGGGGTAGCTGCAACCGGCTTCCCTCGGCGCGGCGCGTCAACGCCCCCACCCTGAACGTCGCGCCGAGGTTCCCGTCCCGCAGGCAACCGATTGGCTTTGCCGAAAACCCGGCCTAGTGTCGCGCGGAAGGGGGAAATACCGATGCGCGATCTTCATCTTCCGGGGCGTTCTGCGGTCCTTGCGACCGAGGGCATGTGTGCCACCTCGCATCCGTTGGCGGCCCAGGTGGCCGTCGATACGCTGAAACGCGGTGGTAACGCCATGGACGCGGCAATCGCCGCCGGGGTGCTGCTGGGGATCTGCGAACCGCAGATGACGGGTATCGGCGGCGATTGTTTCGTCCTGTACCGGTTGCCGGGCGAGGATCGGGTGCGTGCGCTGAACGGGTCGGGCCGGGCGCCAGCCGGGGCCGATGCAGCGGCACTGCGCGGGGCGGGCCATGAAACCATCCCGCTGCGCGGACCTGAAGCGGTCACGATTCCTGGCGCGGTCGACGCCTTTTGCCATTTGTCGGACAGCGTCGGCCGGCTCGGCCTGGATGCGGTGCTGGCCCCGGCAATCCACTATGCGGAAACCGGTGTGCCGGTCGCCACGCGGGTGGCGTTCGACTGGGCCAACGATGCGGATGCTCTGCAAGGGGTGGCGCGCGGCTATTACCTGGTCGACGGTGCCCCGCCCCGCATGGGCCAGATGTTCCGCGCTCCGGGACAGGCCGAAGTCCTGCGCAGCATCGCCCGGCAGGGGCGCGACGCATTTTACACGGGCGAGGTGGCCGAGGACATGATCGCCGCGCTGACCGGTCTGGGCGGCGTGCACGCATCCGACGACTTCGCGGCGACCGCCTGTTCCGCCGCCGATCCCGTCAGCGGCCCCTACAAGGGCGATGAACTGTTCGAGCATCCGCCCAACGGGCAGGGAGCGACGGCGATCCTGATGCTGAACATCCTGTCCCGGTTCGACATCGCCTCGATGGACCCTTGGGGGGCCGAGCGCGCGCATATCGAGGCCGAGGCAGCCAAACTTGCCTATGATGCGCGCAACCGGTTCATTGCCGATCCCGACCGGACCGCGCGGCTTGACCACATGCTGGCCCCCGAAACAGCATCGCGGCTGGCCGCAGTGATCGACCCGCGCCGGGCCATGCCCGCCGCCGCGCCGCTGACCGAGGCAATCCATCGCGATACGGTTTACCTGACCGTCGTCGACCGCGACCGCATGGTGGTGTCGATGATCTATTCGATCTTTCATGGCTTCGGGTCCGGTATCGCATCGGAAAAATTCGGCATTCTGTTCCAGAACCGTGGCGCCGGGTTCACGCTGGAGCCCGGTCACCCGAACGAGTACGGCCCGGGCAAACGGCCGATGCATACGATTATCCCCGGTCTGCTGCAGCGCGCGGACGGGGTGACGATGCCGTTCGGCGTGATGGGCGGCGGCTATCAACCCACTGGCCACGCGCGGCTGGTGTCGAACCTGATCGATTTCGGGCTCGCTCCGCAGGGCGCGGTGGACGCGCCGCGCTGTTTCGCAGATGGAAACGTGCTCAAGGTCGAACGCGGCTATTCCGACGAGGTGCGCGCCGCGCTGGCCGACCGTGGCCACGAGGTTGTGATCCCGGACACGCCATTGGGCGGGGCGCAGGCGATTGCGATTCGTCCCGATGGGATACTCGAAGGCGCCAGCGACGCGCGCAAGGACGGCTGCGCGCTGGGTTATTGAGCCGTCAGCGGGGCTCGACCACGCCGACCACCGGGCCCATCGCGAAACCGATATCGTTGCGGTCGATTGCGGGCGCGTAGAGGCGCGAGATGTTGCCGTCGAAGTAAAGCGCCTCGGGCAGATTCAGCGCATCCCGGAACAGGCTGCCGAATTCGTGGAACGTGACCGCATTGTGCGAAATGGCAAAGACGGCGCGCCGCCCGTCCGCGCTGGTGCCGACGCCGTTGCGGATATACCGCGATGTGCTGTCGATCAGGAA
>CAYGNB010000362.1:0-3369 GCA_964351135.1 uncultured Rhodobacterales bacterium
TGCGCTGCGGGAACGTCGCGCCGCGCTGGAACAGCGCGAACGCGTCCTTGAAGATCGTGCCAGGGCGATCGAACTCGCCGATGCGGCACTGGATCGCAAACTGTCGGAACTGGTCGAGGCGGAAGAGGCGCTGCGCGCCATGGTGTCTGTGGCCGACGGTGCCGCCGAGACCGATCTGGCGCGGCTCACGGACGTTTATGACAAGATGAAGCCAAAGGAAGTGGCTGAATTGTTCGAATCCATGGACCCTCATTTCGCGGCCGGATTTCTGGCCCGCATGCGACCCGAGGCCGCCGCAGGGGTCATGGCCGGGCTGAGCCCGCAAGTGGCATACTCCATCAGTGTGGTGCTGGCGGGCCGCAATGCGAACGCGCCCAAAAACTGATGGGAATGTCTGTTATCCGACCTGAGATGGTCGGGCGGCGCTCGGTTGGGTTGCACAACCCACATCGACGCATCGCCGATCTGTGTGGCTTCAATGCGGTCGAACACAGCGAGCGGCGTTTATCGCAGGCGATTCAGCATCTGCTGTTGTAGTACCTCACCAGCCTTCTTGCACGCAGTGGCGCGCCGTTGGTGCGCGATCTCTGTGGCGAGTATTTCGACCGCCTGTTTGCGGCCAAAGGCCCGGCGTGCGCCAGTCATGACGCGAAGCTTGCGGGCACGGGCCTCTGACAGCGACCGCAGCAGTTCGGTCCGCGTCCTGGCCAGCCATTCCTGCCAGAGCATGTCGGCGCCGATTGCCCGCAGGTGCCGGTGGTCATCGCCCCCGTCCCGGTTCGATTTCTGCATCCGATCCAGCCGCGCCAGGTCTTTCTGGATGTCCGCTTCGCGGGCCAGAACGTCGTGGATCGCACGAAGTTCGCGCTGAAGCATCAAGTCGGCGGCTCCTGCCAGCCCGTCGAGATCTGCGGCGTCTTTCATATGCGGGACTTCGCTTTCTGTCGCATTGTTTCGGCGAACCGGATTGCCGCAGCCACGGCGGCATACAGGGTCTCGGGGATTTCCTCGCCGAGTTCGGTGGTTGCATGCAGAGCGCGCGCCGTTGGCGGATCGTGATGGATCGGAACGCCGGCTTCAGCCGCGGCGCCACGGATCGCGGCGGCAATTTCATCCACCCCCTTGGCGACACATTCCGGGGCCGATCCCGGTTCGCGGCTCCATTTCAGTGCGACCGCGTAGTGGGTCGGGTTGACGATCACGACATCCGCCTGCGGGACGGCGGCGATCATCTGACCGGATGCGATTTCCTGCCCGCGCTGTCTGCGCTGTTGCTTCATGTGCGGATCGCCTTCGGCGTCGCGGGTTTCGTCGGTGATTTCCTTGCGGGTCATCCGGTTTTTGCGTCGATGTTCCAGATGTTGCCACACCGCATCGATCCCGCCGATACAGGCGGCGATTGCCAGCACGGGCAACAGGAATTCGACGCAGAACATGCCCAGCATCGCTACGGCGGTGCGGGGATCGGTGCCCGCCGAGGCCAGGATTTCTGGCGCGCGCGCGGTCAGGTACAGGCCCAGACATCCCGAGTAGAGCAGCAGCTTGACGAAGCTCTTGAAAAATTCGAACAGGCCCGAGCGACCGAATTTGTTCCTGGCGTTGGAAACGATCGACAATCGCGAGGCTTTTGGTGCGATCTTGGTCGGTGCAAAGACGAGCCCGCGCTGCGCCAGGATGGCGACGAGCACGGCCAGTGCAGGCAACAGAAACCAGGGTGCTATCGCGCCGGCGGTCGCCGCCAGCAGCCCGCCCACCGGTGCGCGGGCAGAGCCATCAAAGAACAGCGGGGCCAGACGTTCGGGCCGATCCAGCAGAACCATCAGCGAGGTGCCCAGATTGCCGATCGAAGCCGCGCCGAGCACGGAGGCGGCAAGAAGAAACCCGGCATAGGACGCCGCAACCGACAGGTCGGTCGACCGCGCGATATCGCCACGCTCCCGTGCCTTGCGAAGCTTTTCCGGCGTTGGATCGAAACTTTTGTCGGCGCCGTCTTCCTCTTCGCCGCTCATCGTGAAGGATCCAGAGGATTGGCGAGAAATCCGATCAGGGCATCGAGCCAGACCGACAACATCAGCGGCGCGCAGAGCAGTAGCAGCACAAGGCCGCCCATGGTAATGACCGGCGCCCCCACGAAGGCGACCATGAGTTGTGGCATGGCGCGGTTCACCACGCCCAGCGTCAGGTTGTAGAGCGTTGCGGCGATCATGAACGGCACTGCCAGCGTGAAGGACAGGGCGAACATTGCCGAAACCCGGTCGACCCACCAGGCCGAGAGTGGCTGTGGATCGGGCAGAATGCCGGCCGGGAACCAGTCATAAGATCCGATCATCAACCGCGCGGCGTCAACGTGCAGATCCGCCAGCATGGCCAGAGCCAGCCCCGCGATCACCAGCACATGCGCCAGCGCCGGTGTCGGTTCGGCAGCCGCGCCACCCAGCAGCTGTGACAGAGAGGTCGCCTGCGCCGCCATTGCGCCCGCGGTTTGCAAGGCCATTACGAACAGGCGCACTCCCAACCCCAGCGCGAGGCCGATAACGGTCTCTGACAGGGCCAGTCGCGCAAAGGCGGGCAGCGCCTGTGGAGCCTCTACACCGCCGATCGCGGGTGCGACGATCAACGTGAAGGCAAAGGCCGCAGCCAGCCGTACCCGCATGGGCATCATGCGTTCCGAAAACGCTGGCAGAACCGAAACCACTGCCGCCACGCGCAGAAACACCAGCATTGCGGATATGAGTCCGGCGCTTGCCTGCTCCAGCATCCCGGCAGAGAGATGGATCACGCCGACACCATGCCGACCAGCGCCGGCCGCGCCTCGAAGCCGATTTCCTCGAAGGACAGGACCGGGTTGGACAGGCCACGGGTGCGCAAGACCGTGCGCAGGAAACGCCGCCGGCGCGACGAAACCGCCAATGCGGGGAAGATGCCCTGGTCGATCACCTCGCCGATACGGCTGGCGAGCGCGTCTGCCAGACGGTTGAACAGGTCGGGCGGCAGGGCCACGTCGAGCCCGGCGGATTGGGTATCGACCTGATGCAGCTGGAACGTCTCTTCCCATTCGGGTGCGAGTTGCACCAGCGGGATCGAACCGTCCGCGCGCTTGAGATCGGCGACAAGCTGAAAGCCGAGCCGCTGGCGAACGAGCTCGCAGATGCCTTCGGGCTGCGGGGTCTGCAGCCGGGCCTCGGCCACGGTCTCAAGGATCAGCGGCAGGTTGCGGATCGACACGCCTTCGTCCACCAGCAGACGCAGCACCCCGTGCAGTGTGTCGATCGGAACCTTGTCTGGGATCAACTCGTCGATCAGTTTGCGGTTGGCCTCGGCGCGCTGCGGATCCGAGATGCGGGTCGCTTCGGTCAGCAGCCGACGCAG